>JANOUB010000034.1:0-2604 GCA_031416615.1 Thermoleophilia bacterium | reverse complement strand
GCGGCGTCAGGCCGAGGCGCCTCGGCTGTCTTCTCCGACGCGGGGCCGGCTGACGCTTCCGATGCGAGCAATTCCAATGCAGTGCCATACGCGACGACGCGATTACGTCCGTGTGCCTTCGCGCGATACGCCGCAATGTCTGCACGGTGGAGGAGTTGCCGGGCGTCCCGCGCCTGAGCAGGGAACGTCGCGACTCCGATCGACACAGTCACCGAGATGGCCTCGGCGGCTGTGTCCACCGTCACCGGAGTCGTCTCAACGCTCTCGCGGATCCGTTCCGCGATTGCGAGCGCCTCGTCGGCCTCGGTGTCGAGCAGCAGGATGCAGAACTCCTCACCCCCAAAGCGCGCGGCGACATCGCCTGGGCGGACGTGCGCCCGGAAGATATTGGCGGCCTCAACAAGGACAGCGTCGCCGGCGAGGTGTCCGTACCGGTTGTTGACGTCGCGCAGCAGATCCAGGTCTGCCACGAGAAGCGAAAGCGGCGTGTCGAGGCGTCGAGCGCGGTCGATTGCTTCGTCGAGCGCCTCGGTGAAGTGGCGGGCGTTGTACAGCGCAGTCTTCGAGTCCTGGCGGGCCTCGGCCTCGAGCTTGGGCAGCGCCAATGTTCGATGGAGAAGAAGGAGCGGGCTCAACGCCACCGCTGCGAGTACGGGCGTATCCGTCCAAAGGTGCACGAAGACGACGCCGACCAGGGAGAGGACGACGTCCATCGATAGGCTGCGAAACGTGAACAGGCCGCTACTCGAGAACGAGTGGCCGCGCGCGTACCTCAGCACGAGGGAGAGATTGAGGTGTTGCACGATCACGAAGAGCAACGCAGCTGCGAGTGCGCTGACGAAGAAGCTGACGTCACCGCCCACGATGCTGTCGACGGGTAGTCGTGATACGGCGTCGAACGTCAACGAGGCGCAAAGAGCAGCGACGGCGTAGTTCCCGATGTTGAATGTCTGGATAACCCACGGGTACCGAACCTTGATCCACTCCGGTACGTGCTGACAGACGACGACGAGCGCGATGAGGTACGGGGGCAGCAGAAGCGCGGCCGCCAGGATCAGACCGGGAGTGAGGTGATAGGACTGGTTCTGAGGCGTGACGACGACGAAGAGCTGGGCGAATGCCGCGGCGACAATGAGAAACCCGGCCAGCTTCCAGTCGTCACGCGTCACCGGCTGATTGGCCCCGAGCGCGACGGTAGCGAGCACGGCCAACGAGCAGACCACGAACACGAACAGCCCCGTCCGTGAGACTCGCCCTGTTCGCCTGGTTCTCGAGTCTTGGGTCATCTTCGTCCTTTCTGCCCAACACGATGTAAGTAGCGCTTTCATCATCGGCTCACCCCGTCCGGCACAGATCCCCTTGACGGGGTAGTCCTTCCCTTCGTCTCGACGTCCGCTCACCCGAACGAGTGACAGCTCGGTTCCCCCTTCAGGGCGATTCAGGTTCAAAGGATCTGCTTACGGTGAGTGCAGTTCGGAATGTTCTGCGGCGGCCCCAAGGGGCCATGGAGGGGGACGAAAATGCGGCATACGGCGGACGAGCGGCGGCACGATGTTGGTGAGCGCTCCAATGCGCTCTGGGGTGACGGACGCAAGAAGCTCATGACGATCCTGTCGACGCTCGTCGTGGCGGTCACGGTGATCGCAGGCACGGCGGTTCCCGCATCGGCTACAGAGCGCCTGGCGTACGTCACGCCTTCGTTGCTGGTCGAGGCCTCGAGCAACCCGGATAGGCTGTTCAACGTGATCGTGCAAGCGGCGCCGGGGAAGAACACGGCCGACGTGGCCGGCGAGGTCACGAAGGTGCAGAAGGACGTGCCAGGGAGCGGCTCGTCCCTCAAGCGGCGCTTCCTCTCGATCGAAGGCACGTCCGCGACACTTACGGGAAAGCAGATCCTCCAGCTCGCCAAGAGATCGGGCATCGACTCGGTCACGGCCGACTCGAAGGTCAAGCTCACTGCCTACACAAACAGTCAGAAGTGGCCGGCGGCGGCGGGGATCGAAGGGAACTGGGCCTCGACGCTCCCCGCGTCGAGCTACCCGACGATCGCGGTCGTCGACTCCGGGATCACGAACCTGATGCTCGGATCGCGCCTGGTCAAGAGCGTGAGCATGGTGACGGCGCCCACCAAAACCGACACCTACGGGCACGGCTCGCTGGTCGCAAGCATCGCGGCGGGCGAAACCCCGGGCTACGCCGGTGCCGAGCCCCGCGCGAAGATCGTGTCGGTACAGGTCCTCGACGGCAACGGTATCGGGCTGAAGAGCGACATCGTCGCGGCCTGTGACTGGATCCTGCAGAACAAGAGCACCTACAACATCCGGGTCGCGAACTTCTCGGTAAACGCCGGCGGCGACAGCTTCCGCTTCGACGCCCTCGACAAGGCGGTCGAGAAGCTCTGGTTCAACGGCGTCACCGTCGTCGTCGCGGCCGGAAACTACGCAGTCGGAGGTCTCCGGAGCGATGTCGGGTACGCCCCGGCGAACGACCCCTTCGTGATCACCGTCGGTGCGTCCGACATCAATGGAACGGCCTCGCGCAACGACGACTTCCCGGCACCGTGGTCGGCCTGGGGCCGCACGCAAGACGGGTTCTTCAAGCCCG
>JANOUB010000033.1:0-2952 GCA_031416615.1 Thermoleophilia bacterium | reverse complement strand
GAGTCGGACGAGTTCACCGAGAAGGAAGAGGGCCTGATCCGGTTTCTCGTGCGCGAGCGCCATGGCAGCCCATTCGAGCACGGCTACTTTCGCTTCCTCGTCAAGGCGCCTCTCTTCGTCGTCCGGGAGCACCACCGTCACAGGGCTGGACACGCCTACAACGAGTGGTCCGGAAGATATTCCAAGATGGAACCGGAGTTCTACGTGCCGGACAACGTGCGCACGCAGGTGGGCAAGCCGGGCTCCTACATCTTCGAGCCGGTCGACGAGGCGACCCGCGAACGGGTGCGGGAAGAGATCGCCGAGAACGCGCGGCGATCCTACGAGGCCTATGAGCGCATGCTCGACCAGGGTGTCGCGAAGGAGGTCGCACGTACAGTCCTGCCGCTCGCGACCTACACGAAGTACTACTGGAGTTGCAACCCGCGCAGCCTGATGCACTTCTGCGGCCTGCGGAATCACGAGTCGGCGCAGTTCGAGATCCGTCAGTTCGCCGCAGCGGCGGAGAGCTTCCTGGAGCGGCTGATGCCGGTCACGCACGCGGCCTTCGTGGCGAACGAGCGGCGCGCACCGTAGGCATTCGCAGGCACAACACGTCGGGGCGAGGTCAAGCCTCGACCGCGTCCACCACAACCGCCCCCACACACGGGCGACGCTGCGCCTCGCTGATGCGAGGCTCCGCATCGCCCCTACGACATCCTGCCGCCACCATCCGTAGGGGCGAGGCGCCGCCGAGCGTCAGCGAGGCAGAGCCTCGACCGCGGAGCGCCGACAGCCGACGCCACGCACGGACAACGCACGCCGTCAGGCCGATCGTGCGTTCACGCGGTCGAGAGCAGCGGCACGTCGGACCCGGTCCGCACGATCACCCAGGCGTCGAACTGCTTCAACCGATAGGGCGCATTCAGCGGCACCGTCGTCGTTCCGGCTGCCACCGCGAACGCCCCGCACGACTTCGCGAGCTTGCCGTCGCGTGTGAGCCAGAGCGTGTAGGTCTCGCCGTCGGGCAACGGTGGCAGCCCCGAGACCTCGAGGGTCATCGGCCAGTTCCCCGCCGTGTCTCGTGAGAGCAGAGCGATCGACGCCGTCGCTCCGGAAGCTCCCTTCATCGCGATCGTCTGTACGGGCGTCTCCGGGCTGTCGCGGCCACCGATCGTGTATCCGGCACCGAACAGCACCGTCGCCGCGATCGCGACTGCCGCGATCGCCGTGTGCCGTCGGCGCTGGAACGCGATCACACCGGCGCGAGGCTCGGGCCGCGGCGCCTCGAGCGACGGCGGCAGCTCGGGAGGCGCTCCGGCGGCAAGAAGAAGGTCGTGGGCCAACCGGAGGCGCGCACGCTCCGGATCATCGGCCCCGACGATCTCGTCGAAAGAAGGGGTCAGCCCGCTCACAGCTCTCCTTCGAGAGCATCGGCGAGGCGCGCGAGACCGCTGCGCGTACGCGTCTTCACCGTGCCGAGTGGAATCTGGAGGAAATCTGCAACCTCGCTCTGGGAGAGGCCCGAGAAGTAGGCGAGATCGATTACCGCCCGCTCGTGCTCCGGCAATGTCTCGAGCGCGCGGTGCACCCGCCAGGCGTTCCACGACGCCTCGGCCTCCTCGTCGGGCGTCGCGCCCGTCGAGACGGCGTCGGGAGGATCGGCCACGGTGGGTGCGGGGCGCCGACGCTGTGCGTCGACGATCCCGTTACGGGCGATCGTGTAGAGCCACGCCGCGCCCGGGCCGCGCGCGCGGTCGTAGCTCGCGGCCGACCGCCAGACGGCTGCGAACACCTCCTGCACCGAGTCCTCGGCGCGACCGCGATCACCGAGGCGGCGAAGAGCCAGCCCCAGCACCGGGCGGGCGTACCGGCCGTACAGCTCCTCGAAGGCTCCCCGCTCATGGGCTGCAACACGCTCGATCAGCGTGCCGTCGGTGACCTCGGGCGTGCTCACGAGTACGATCGTCGCTGTTGCGCGCCGGGAGAGCAAGCGAAGAGGGAGGACAGCGTCCACTCCCGGGTCCTACGCATTGCCGGGCGGGGCGGATTGGAGCAGCCGCCCACCGTCGACGACGAGGCTCGCGCCCGTGACGAATCCGGCGCGCGTCAGATAGAGCACAGCCTCTGCCACGTCGGCGGCGGAACCCACCCGGCCGAGGAGGGTCTCGCGGGCACGGCGCTCCTCCTGATTCGGCTCGACCGCCACGGGGCCGGGGGCGACGCCAACCACGCGCACGTCCGGAGCAAGGGCCTTGGCCAGCACCCGCGTCAGCATCGCCTGGCCTGCTTTCGCGGCACAATGGGCGCTGAACGAGGCCCACGGCTGGTAGGCGGCAACATCCTCGACCATCACGATCACACCGCGGCTCGCGCGCAAGTGGGGTGCGGCCGCCTGCGAGACGAGAAAGCTTCCTTTCACGCTGACGGCAAGAACGGCATCGAGCGTCGCCTCCGAAATTACCTCGAACGGCTCCGGGATGAACGGCCCCGAGGCAGCGTTGACGAGCACGTCGAGCCCGCCGCACTCCGTCACGGCGCGGTCGACGACAGCGCGTGCCCCCGCAGCGGTCCCGACGTCGCCGTCTCGTGACCCCGCAGCGACGACCTGCCAGCCCTCGGCGCGGAGGCGTTCGACGATCGCCGAGCCGAGCTTGCCCGTACCGCCCGTGACAAGGGCGCGCACAGGAGTCATCTCGTTCGTCGCCATGCCGCCAACCGTATCGATGCCGCGCCTGCACCGAGGTGCTAACCCTGATCCAGGGTAACCCTGGATCCAGGCTGATGGGGGGTGAGACGGGAACGCCTCACCCCCCATTGCAACCCCCTTTTTAGCCGCGCGCCGCCTCGAAGCGGGCGCCGATCGCGTTCCAGTCGACGACGTTCCAGATCGCCTCGAGGTACTCGGGGCGCCGATTCTGGTACTTGAGGTAGTAGGCATGCTCCCACACGTCGATCCCGAAGAGCGGGGTC
>JANOUB010000032.1:0-7198 GCA_031416615.1 Thermoleophilia bacterium | reverse complement strand
TCGACTCGGCGTCGATCTCCACCACGTCGCCGTCTCGAAGGATCGCGATCGGCCCGCCGACTGCCGCCTCCGGCGAGACGTGGCCGACCGAGATTCCCTGGGTGCCGCCGCCGAACCTGCCGTCCGTGAGGAGTGCAATCTCCTCGACGAGCCCCGCGCCGACTATCGCAGAGGTGAGGTGGGTCATCTCGGGCATGCCCGGCCCTCCCTTCGGGCCCTCGTAGCGGAGGACGACGACGTCGCCCGGCTGGATCCGCCCGTCGGCAACCGCCCTGAAAGCGTCCTGCTCGCCGTCAAACACTTTGGCCGGCCCGCGATGGCGGTTGGCAGCCTGATTCGCGACCTTGATCACGGCGCCGTCCGGCGCCAGGTTGCCCCACAGGACAGCGTAACCGCCGGTCGCCTTGACGGGATCGGCGACGGTGTGAAGCACGGGTGTCCGCGGCTCGAGTGAGCGCGTCACCTCCGCCAACTCCTCCCCGATCGTGCGCCCTGTGACGGTCATCGCGTCACCGTCGAGGAGACCCGCATCGAGAAGCTCACGCATCACGACCGGGACGCCCCCCTCGACGTGGAGGTCCTGCATCATGAACCGGCCCGCGGGTCGCATCTCGGCGATCTGCGGAGTGCGGCGCGAGATCCGGTCGATGTCGACCAGGCCGAAGTCGATGCCGGCCTCACCGGCGAGCGCCGGCAGGTGAAGGCACGCGTTCGTCGAGCCGCCGAGCGCAGCCGCGACAGCGATCGCGTTCTCGAACGACGTCTTCGTCAGAATCGCGGACGGACGCCGGTCGTTCTCGAGCGCGTCGACGAGCGTTGCTGCGGCGCGCCGAACGATCTGCTCCCGACCGGGGTCGGCCGCCGCCGGCGACGCCATGCCGGGCACGGTCAGGCCGAGTGCCTCCGAGACGCTCGCCATCGTGTTGGCCGTGTACATGCCCGCGCACGACCCCTGTCCGGGCAACGCGACGCACTCGAGCTCGGTCAGGTCAGCCAGGCTCATCTTTCCCGTCGCGTGCGCGCCGATGCCCTCGTACACATCCTGGATCGAAACATCCTTACCCCGGAAGCAGCCCGGCCTGATCGAGCCCCCATACGCGAACACCGACGGGAGGTCGAGCCGGATCATCGCCATCATCATCGCGGGAAGCGTCTTGTCGCAACCTGCGATGGTCAGAAGCCCGTCCATTCGCTCCGCGAGGACGACGAGTTCGACCGAGTCCGCGATCCAGTCGCGTGAGGGAAGAGACGCCCGCATGCCCTCCGTGCCCATGGCGATCCCGTCCGAGACGGAGATCGTGTGGAAGAGGAGCGGCAGCACGCGCAGCGACTTCAACTCGTCTCCGGCGGCCACGGCCAGTGCGTCGAGATGCATGTTGCACGGCGTGACCGCGTTCCACGACGCCGCCACCCCTGCCTGCGGCAGCATCAGGTCGTCGGTCGTCCACCCCATCGCCCGGAGCATCGAGCGGGCGGCGGCCTGGGCAGGGCCTCCCGTGACCTCGAGGCTCCGTTTCCTGCCGCGATCCGTACTGCTCATCTCTCCTCCTCGACGATGACGTGCTCTTCGGCGAAATAGACCTCGACGGAAGCCGCGAAGTCGTCTCGGGTACGGCGCAGCCCGTCCGCAAACTCGGGGTCGGCGAACGCGAGCTCCGCGTCCTCGCGCGAGTCGAACGTCGTCACCGCAATCCCGTCGAACGGCGGCGCCACGCCGTCGAGGATGTGGATTACATACCCGCGCAGGCCGGGGAGCCGTTTCGCGATGTCGACGTGCTCGCCCTGCCAGCGGGCGAGGAATTCCTCCCGGCTCAGCTCGGGCCGCTTGTGCACGAGGCTCACGCGCCTGATCACGACGCGCCGCCCGATTCTTGCGGTCTCGCTGCGTACCTCCGAGCAGCATCGATCATGTGATCGTGCGCGAGACCTGCGGCGCCGGCAACATCGGAGGCTGCGAGCGCATCGACGATCAACTGGTGTTGCACGAGCGAGAGGTGCGCCGCCTCAGGGAGAGAGTAGACGGCGTACGCCCCTTTCCGACTGGCGTCGACGAGACCGTCGATCAGCGCGTGGAGAGCGCCGTTTTTCGTATAGGAACAGAGCAGTCGATGGAAGGCTGCGTCGAGGTCCGCGGCCACGATCGGCTCACCTCCCTGGAGTGCCTCCGACTGCTTGCGTACGACATCCGCGCCAGCCCGTGAAGCCTCGATCGCGTCCCATTCCGACATCGACCGGATGGCATGCGCCTCGAGCACGGAACGGATCTCGTCGACCTCAAGGATCTCGCGCGCGTGTTGATGCAGCCAGGCAGAGACGATCGTGCGGCTTCGCTCAGCAGAACCGCCTGTGGCCACGAACCGCCCACGCGTGCCCCGGGTCTCGAGCAGGCCCAAAGCCTCGAGGCTCGAGAGCGCCTCGCGGAGCACCGTCCGAGATACGCCAAGTTGATCGACGAGCACACGTTCTGGCGGCAGCCGGTCGCCAGATTTGAGATCCCCGTGCAGGATCTGCGAACTGATCGCCTCGGTGGCCACCTCCACGAGCGAGCCGTCACGCCGAGGTGGCCGTTTCGGGTCAACGAGCACTGGGCCCCCGTTCGAAGAGCTCGGTTGTGAGCTCGAGAGCGTGGCGGACGAGCTCCTCACCCGCCTCGGGCGCAAACGGAGCGGGCCTGCCGAAGTGTCGCTGGGCCACCACCGGCTCGTAGCCGCCGAACGGGTACTCCCTGCGGGTGGGCACATACCCGATCAGGTCGTTCGAGTAGCCAAGGGTAACGGGAAACGGCGCCACTGACTGCTCCTTCACCTCGAGGCCAAGCTCACAGAAGGGCTCGCACGGCCATGCGGTGATGCATGCTTCACCGATCCGAATCGCCTGCACGGGCGCCTCCACTGACCTCTCGACGGTGCCATCGGCGACGCGCTGCTCGATCGCCTTTGCCCAGCGGACATGGAGCGCGACGGGATTCCACGCAGTCCGTGGCTCACCTCTTGCCTGCAGATCGACGATACGCTGCTCGAGCTCGGCGCGAAGCTCCTGGATCTCGTCGAGCGTCGGCGGCCCGAGTAACGGCAACGTGACACGCCGTTCTGCCGCCCCAAGCGTCGTGTCCTCGACGCCCACGGGCACATGCCGCCAGATCGCGATCGGAATCGCTGAGGTAAACGGCACCTGCACTGGCTTCGACGGCGCGAGACCCGCTTCGGCACGTGCCTGCAGCGCCGCCAGAGCCAAACGCTCTCCGAACAACCGCTCGGGCCCAGGCTCCGTGTGGAACGACTCGAAGGGGACGATATTGCCGGCACAACCCTGGAGGAACACACACTCTCCTCCTGTCCACGCGCGCACGCGCGCACGCAACGGGCCGACGAAGTCGGACGAAGCCTCGGGCACGTCAGGGCCGATCACGACCGGATGCGACGCGAACGCGACGACGGTGCAGATGGCACCGCCGGCCTCGTCATCGACGCGGATCACGGCGACGTCGCGGTCGCACTGCTCATCCGGGTTCCAGCCCAGAATCGTGCCGCCCTCGACCCGCTGCCGACGGTTGACGGTGATTCCCTCGGCGATGGTGCGCCCGAACCCGACCCGCGCCGGGCGGGTGCGGCGCGCCGCCTCGACCGCTGCGGAAACCACGAGGTCGCCCACGGCGTCGCCGTATCTGACCTCTTCTTCGTTCCAGTCCGCGTCGCCGCCGATCTTCGCCCAGCCGGGGGTCGGCGGCGCCGCGTGCGTGTGCTGCGAATTGAGGAGGACATGGTGGGCGGGCGCGCCGACGGCCGCACCGATCCGATCGCGGATCGTCTGCGCCCAGGCGCCCGAAGCGCCGACGAGGTCGGCGCCGACGAGGACGATCCGCGTCGTTCCGTCGTCGAGGACGAGCGCTGTCGCCTCCATCGGTTGCCCGTACCCACGCGCCGGCTCCGAGCGTCGCAGATAGCCCATCAGATCGACGCCGACAGGTGGCGTGATCGAGACGGAGGCGGCTCCGGCGATCAGCCTGGACGCGGTCACAGGCCGAACGCGACGTCGAGCTTGATTCCGCCACCGGACACGACCTGCTCGTTGGCCTCGGCAACGCTCTCCTCGAAGATGTCGGCTATCTCCGCGACGTCGGCTGCCGTCACGACAAGTGGCGGCGCAAGCGTCGCGTTGTGAGGAGAGGCACGGACGAGCAAACCCCGCCGCCGGGCTGCCTGCTGTACCGCGGTTCCCACCGGCTGGTCTGCCGCCAGGGGGCCGGTCGTAGCGGGATCGACGAAGTCGAGGCAGTAGAGAAGCCCACGCCCACGGACCTCGCCAACGATCGGGTAGCGCTCCGCGATCCCGCGCAAGCGGCTCTCGAGCTCGGCGCCCCGCTCGCAAACGTTGTCGAGCACGCCGTGCTCCTTCATGTAGCGGATCACGGCAAGGCCGCACGCGGCCGAGACGGGGTTGCTCGCAAAGGTATGGCCCGCCTGGTATTGCAGCCCTTTCGAGGCCTCGCCCCAGAAAGCGCGGCCGAGCTTCTCCGTCAGCAGGACGGCCGACAGCGGCGCATAGCCGCTCGTCAAGCCCTTCCCGACGCAGAGGATGTCAGGCCAGACGTCCGCCTGCTCCGCAGCGAACCAGGCACCGAGGCGGCCAAAGCCCGTGACGATCTCATCGAAGATAAGGAGAACGCCGGTCTCGTCGCACAGCGCCCGGAGCCCGCGCAGGTACTCCGGAGACAGCGCGTGGACGCCCGCGGTCAGCATCACCGGCTCGACGATGACGGCGGCAACGGTACGAGCGCCCTCGTGCTCGATCACGTCGCGGATCTGCGCGAGACAGCCGAGCGTGCACGAGCCGGCGCACGCCCGGCAGCTGCCCGGGATGGGCGCGTGGACGTGGATACCACCCGTCAGGAACGGCTCGTAAGGCGTCCGCAGCTGCGGCCAACCAGTCGACGTGAGGGCACCCATCGTGGCACCGTGATAGGAGCGGTAGAACGAGATCGTCTTGTAGCGCTCGGGGCTGCCGGTCTGGCGGTGGAACTGGCGCGCCATCTTCAGCGCCGCCTCTATCGCCTCCGAGCCGCTATTCAGCTGTTTGACGACGTCGAAGCGACCACCGGTGAGGAGAATCAGCTCGGCCGCCAACTCGAGTGCCCGGTCGGTGGTCGTCATGATCGGTGACGAGAACGAGAGTCGCCGATGCTGCGCCGAGATGGCGTCGATGATCTCGTCGTTCCCGTGCCCGAGGCTGACTGCGAACACCCCCGAGAGGCCATCGATGTACCGGCGCCCCTCGTGGTCGGTGAGCGTGATACCGTCGCCTTCGACCATGATCAGCGGATCCGCGGAGAAGGTCTTCATCTGATTGAAGTCGACCATCACATGCTGTGTCAGCTCGCGAAGGTCGACAGCTCCGTGAGTGGTGCCGGTGATTTCAGTCATGCATGGATACTGCCATTGTCAGACCAATGCGTCAAGTGCTCGAGAGAGCGACAATCGCTCGTTGGCAACGGTCTCTGACCACCGCTGAGCTTGACTTGTCTGACCACTACCCCGTAGTGTCAGCCGTCATGTTCGCTGCGCACAGAGCACGAGGCGAACGCGGTCTGGACGCTCGAGCCGTCATTTCGAACCGCAGCAAGACCGGCTCAGGCCGAACCCCGCGATGACCGCGCCTGTCACGGACATGCGCATCTCGACGGTGGCTCCTCGACCCGGTCCCGCACCGAAGGGCAGAGGCCGGCCGGTGGGAACACCGCTCACCGTGCTCGAAGGGCCGGCGGACACGCGGGGTGCATCATCGGCCGGCCTGCCGCCGGCCCGCACCTGGCTCGTCGTCGTCGAGCTCGAGGACACGGACGGCGTCATCGGAGTGGGCACTGCCGGCTTCGGAAATCCAGCCGCAATCGAGATCCTGCGCCAGCTCGAGCCTCTCGTCGTCGGGCGGGCCCCCTCTGAAGTCGCACACGTCTGGGAGTCGATGTACCGCGCGACGCTGAACGTGGGCCGCCGCGGCGTGGTACTGCATGCGATCAGCGCCATCGACATCGCGTTGTGGGATCTGTTCGGAAAGCAGCTCGGAGTTCCCGTGTACGAGCTCCTCGGCGGGAAGCTGCGCCCCTCGATGCCGGCGTACGCCAGCTGGCTGTACGCGACCGAGGATCTCGACGACCTCGCAGCGGAAGCGGCCGGGTGGGCTGCTGAGGGCTTCAGCGCGGTCAAGCAACGGCTTCCGAACGGGCCGCTCGAAGGGAAAGCGGGGATCCGCAGGAACGTCGAGCTCGTGCGAACGGTCGTCGACGCGGTCGGCCCGGATGTCGACGTGATGGCCGATGCGTACATGAGCTGGGACATCGGCTACGCAATCCGCTGTATCCGGGCGATCGAGGACGACGGCATCCGGTTGCGATGGCTCGAGGAGCCGGTGATCCCCGACGACGTGCCCGGGCTCGCGCGCATCCGAGCGGCGGTCGCGACGCCGATCGCCGCAGGCGAGCACGAGGCGACGCGCTACGGCTTTCGCGATCTGATCAATGCCGGGGCGGTCGACGTGCTGCAGCCGGACGTCAACCGGCTCGGCGGCATCACGGAAGCGAGGCGCGTCTGGGCGCTCGGTGAGACCTTCGGCCTCGACGTGATCCCCCATCTCGGCTTCGCCCACAACGCCCATCTGGCTATCACGAGCCTGGCGACGCCACTGCTCGAGTACATGCCGCCGCCGCCGACTCCCGACGAGGCGGATGAGGATCAGGTCTTCTGGGTGGCCTTTCCTGATGAGCCGCGTGCGGAGAACGGCAGGGTGACCCTGTCCGACGGTCCCGGTCTCGGCGTGGGAGTCGACCGAACGGTTCTCGAGAGGATACCCGGGTGACGGCGGTGGCATCCGAGCCGAACCCGGCGGACGACGTCCTGGCAACGCTGTCTGCGATCGAGCACCGGGTGCTCTGGCTCGCGGTGCGCATCGTCGACTACGCAAACCGCGAGCGGCGGCAGGGCGATGCGTTGAAGGTGGGCGGGCATCAGGCGTCGTCGGCGTCGATGGTGACGTTGATGACGGCCCTCTACCTCGCCGACCTGCAGGCCGAGGACAGGGTGTCGGTGAAGCCGCACGCGTCGCCGGTGCTGCAGGCGATCGAGTACCTGCTGGGGAGGTTGGATCGCTCCTATCTGATGCGTCTGCGCGACTTCGGCGGCCTGCAGTCGTATCCGTCGCGGACGAA
>JANOUB010000031.1:0-3887 GCA_031416615.1 Thermoleophilia bacterium | reverse complement strand
CTCGTCGGGTGGTACGTGGTGCACCTCGGCGGCGTCTACGACGCAGCTCTCCGGCAACCCATCCTGCTCAACGTCGAGCACGTCTTCATGATCACGATCGGCCTGCTCTTCTGGTGGCCGGTGCTCAGCGATGTGCCGCGCTCGGTGCCGACGCTCGGACGGATCGCGTACATCTTCGCCGCCTTCGTCGGCTCGGCGTTTCTCGGCCTCGCGCTCACGTTCGCACCACCTCTCTACGACTACTACGAGAGCCGCCCCGAACGGCTCTGGGGCATCTCCGCAGCCCAGGACCAGAACCTCGGCGGCATCCTGATGACAACCGAGCAAGCACTGATCTTCTTCGCGATGATCGCCTGGCTGCTGGTGCGGCTTTTCCGCGAGGAGGACGAGGCCGAACGGGCGCTGCAAGAGCGGCAGCGCCTAGATCGCTAGCCCCTCGCTTGGTACCACGACGAGAGCAAGCTCGAGCGGCGACGCGCCCCGAACCACGGCACGAGTCTCGCGCGCGTGCAGCAAGGTCGTCCGCACGATCAGCTTGGCCCGGGCGAAATTGTCGAGCTCGGTCGGCACCGGGCCGACACGGTTGCCGAGCGCGTACCCGGCGGCATTGCGACCCATGGCGCGGTAGCTCTCGAGCGAGTAGAGCGGCGACATGCCGAACAGCTCGAGGTTGTCGAGCGGCTGCAGATCGGCACGGTGGATGACCGCGGTGCCTTTCGACTGGATCCCGAGCGCTATCCCCGAGCCAGAGAGCCGCGCCCCGTCGTGCGCGATGAATGCAACGTCGGCGACCCTCCTCACCCGCACGATCCGCGGTGAGGCCCCCGCCTCCTCCGCGCCTTCGAGGATCGCCGCGAGAACGTCGCCGTGGTCGAGCCCGTTGATCGTCTCGCGGATCGCGTCAGCGAAGGCAGGCCCGACGGCGATCACGACCTCGGCGGAATCCGTGCCGGCGACCGCCTCCCCGAGGACGGCGACGATCTCGTCCGCAGTGCTGTCGCCCATCCCGAGCTGCGCTGCGTCGACCACATGCGGGAGCGCCTGGAGCGCTTCCCAGCGAGCGCCCTCGAGCCGGTAGCCCGTGCCGGGGCCCGTGTACAGGTTCGGATCGTTCACGGCCGAGCGGACGAGCCCATCCGGGTCGATCACCGCCGATGTTTGCAGGTAGTCGGCCGAAACACGCTGGCGCTGCATGTCGACGATCGCGCGGGCGATGTCGTCGAAGCCGCGTCTGTCGAGGGCGAGCGCAACGTCAAGGCCCGACACCTTTCGCTCGAGCGCGCCGTCAGCCGCCTCCACGTCGGCGGCGCGGTCGCGGTCGGGCATGTCGCTCGCGTCGTAGCCGATCGTGGCGGCGTCCACCTCGGCGTCCGTGACCGGAGGAAGGCCAAGCTCGGCGAAGACGGCCTGCACCGCCCGCGCCGCACGTTCCCTCACGCGCGTCACCTCCCCCTCGTCGACCGGCTCGATCCCGCCGTCTACCTGCCAGTCGCGCTGGATCGTCAGCCACTCGTCGAGGTCGTCCGCGTCGTAGTTGCCACCGCCGAACGTGTTGTCGTGCCGGGGCATCACCGAGTAGCCCGAGGTGACGAAGTCGGTGCCGGGCAGGAACTGCCCCATCAGCTTCGCCGTCTTGCGGATTGCGGAATGCGAGGCGATGGCGTCGTTGCCAGACGCAACCTCCAGGTCGAGCCAGGCTGCGATCACGTTCTCGGCGAGGATCGCACGCGTGCCGCCCGGCAACGACAGCACGAGCGCCACACACGAGATCGAGCCGTTCTGCACGCCCTGCGACCCGGCCGCGCGCACGACGGAGATGCACCGCGCCTCGAGATAGAGCATCGACATCCCCTGCGAGTGGCCCATCAGTGCCTCGGAACCGGTGCCGGAGGTGAATCGCACCTTCACACCACGCGAGGCGTAGGCAGCGCCCAGAAACGATTTCGACCAGGGCGTGTCGTCGCCGTCGACGAAGACCTGCTCGGTGCCGTAGACCGAAAGCGTCTCGGCGTAGGTGACGAGCCCGTTGATCGCGAGCTCGAGGTTGCGACGCTCCTCGACCGCACACTGGGTCATCACCCCGGGGCGCCCCGTCTGAGAGCCGACGAGCAGCGAGATGGCGTTCAGCGGGGCGTATCGCGCCACCCCGACGGTGGTCTCCAACTCGGCGAAGCCCCGTGCCGATGCCTCGGCCGCGTCGGCCGCGAGCAGCGCCGGGCTCTCCTTCAGATTCGTCACGTGCGCCTGATTCGCCGGTGTGCGGCGGGCGCGCAGCTTCTTCAGCGCGAACATCAGCTCGACCGGGTCGAGCAGGTCGGCAACGCGCGCGAGTTTCGCAGGCGTCAGGCCACGGGCGAGCCGAACGACCTCGGAGCGTGCGACATCGACGTCGACGAGCATCCGGGCAATCTCAATGTCCGGCAGCGCCATCGCCTCGGCGGCGATCTCGAGGTCGAGCCCGTGTGCGACCAGAAACCGGTCGATCACGTCGAACTCGGCCGTGGCACGGCCATCCATCCGCACGACAATGCCGTCCTCGATCACGAGCTCCGGCTCGGGGTCGTTCGGACCGTTTGCTGCCACGAGGCCGAGCTCCGGCAACGGTGTCACGAGCAGCTCACGCCGGAGCTCCTTGGCGGCACGCGAGGCGAAGCGGGCGGATGGCTCAGTCAAGAACTAGCCCTCGATCCACATATGCGACCGCTGCCTCACGGACGAAGGCAGCCGTTCGAGGTGCTTCCCAGCAGTCGAGCCGTCGAGCCCACTCCTCGAGCTCGCCCACCGTCGAACGTCCCGGGCGAAGCGCCGTGTAGATCTCGAGCAGCTGACCGTCGGGCACTCCGGCGAGCTCGGCGGCCCGGTCGAGGTTGTCCGCCAGCTGCCGGCGCCCTGCCGCCCGGGCCACCTCCGCCTGCCGCCGCAACGTTGCAGGCGTCGCCCGAACGTCGGCAGCGACGAGCGTTCCCGCGCGCGCAGCCTCGAGCGTCACCTCTTCGAGCGCGAGCCCGGACGGCGTCTCGACGAGGTCCGGTCGCCGCGAGCCGAGCGGATAGTCAACGGTTGGATCGAAAGTCATCGGCCCAAACTTTATAGGCTGCACCTCATGACAAACGATCATCGATTCTTTGGCCGCGTCGCGTTCGTCACGGGTGCCGCCAGCGGCATCGGGGCCGCCACGGCCACACGCCTGCTGGCCGAGGGTGCGCGGGTTGCGACGTTCGACCTGCGGGCTTCCGGGCCCGAGGGAGCCCTCGCCCTCGCAGGGGACGTCTCGATCTCTGCCGACGTCGAGGCGGCGGTTGCCGCAGCGACTGCGGAACTCGGCCCGATCGACGTGCTCGTCTGCTCGGCCGGCATTCCAGGTGCGTCATTGCGCACACAGGCTGTCAGCGACGAGGAGTGGAAGCGGGTGCTGGCAATCAACGCCGACGGCGTCTTCTGGTGCAACCGTGCCGTCGCACCCGGAATGGCGGAGCGCGGCTACGGGCGCATCGTCAACGTCGCCTCGATCGCCGGCAAGGAGGGCAACCCGATGGCAGCGGCGTATTCGGCGTCGAAGGCGGCGGTGATCGCGCTGACGAAGTCGGTCGGCAAGGACTTCGCAGGCACCGGCGTCTCCGTCAACTGCATCGCGCCGGCCGTGATCGAGACACCCATCCTCGAAGGCCTCTCGCAGCAGCACGTCGACTACATGGTCGAGCGGATCCCGATGGGCCGGATGGGCAAGGCCGACGAGGTCGCCGCGCTGATCTGCTGGCTCGCGAGCGAGGAGTGCTCGTTCTCGACCGGAGCCACCTACGACATCTCCGGCGGCCGTGCCGTCTTCTAGTGGCCTCGACCTCTTGATCGCACCGACCTTCTGATGGCGTCCCCCAGCTGATGCGCCG
>JANOUB010000030.1:0-6381 GCA_031416615.1 Thermoleophilia bacterium | reverse complement strand
TGGTACCGGTACCTGATGCGACGCCTGGCGGAACGGCCCGCGAACGTCCTTTTTCTCGCCCGCAATCTCGTCCGGCGCTAGTGCCTCGTCCCGAAACGTTCGACCGGTAACCAGTATTCGAGCACCAGCCCGATACTCTGGCGGGATGCAGCCGTTTCCCGCCTTCGAGCTCGAGAACTGCGACGGGCAGATCGTCACTGACCGCTACCTCCTGGGGCATCCGACCGTCGTCTATCTCGCCCGGCACCCCGGCTGAAACGTCTGCCGCTCATACCTCCGCCGTGTCGTGGAGGCCGTTTCCGAGATCGAGGATGCGGGCGCCAGGCTGGTCGTCGTCACACCCCAGAGTGCCGCTCGAGCCGCGAGCTGGCGTGACGAGCACTCCCTCGGTAGCGCCCTCGTCATCGCCGACCCGGAACGAACGCTCTACCAGGCGCTCGGCGCCCGCCGGCCAAAGCCACTCTGGGTGCTGCGCCCCCGCGTCGCGAGCGCGGGCCTGCGCGCACTCCTCGCCGGCGAGCGCGTCAGCGTGACGCGTGGTGACGATACGTTGCAACTCGGCGCCGACGTCGTCGTTGACCGCGACGGCCAGATCGCGTTCCTGCATGTTGCGGCGGACGCGGCCGACCGTGTTCGGCCGGAAGAGCTCCTCGCTGTCCTCCACGGGCTGCCTTGGCGTGGGCAGTCCGGGTGTGCGAGCATCCGGATCATTCCACCACGTCTCCCAGGGAGCTGAGATGGCACGACCTGTCACCCTCTTCACCGGCCAGTGGGCCGACCTGCGGCTCGCCGACCTTGCCGGCAAGGTCGGCGCCTGGGGCTTCGATGGCGTCGAGCTCGCCTGCTGGGGCGACCACTTCGAGGTCGACAAGGCGATCGCCGACTCCGGCTACGTCAAGGCGCATCGCGAACTGCTCCAGCGGCATGGTCTTGGCTGCTGGGCGATCGGGGCGCACCTCGTCG
Source organism: Thermoleophilia bacterium (assembly GCA_031416615.1). Classification (GTDB taxonomy): domain Bacteria; phylum Actinomycetota; class Thermoleophilia; order Gaiellales; family Gaiellaceae; genus Gaiella. The sequence goes on along the minus strand of JANOUB010000030.1, from coordinate 5,418 downwards.
GCCAGGCGGTCGCCGACCCTATCGACCCGCGTCACAGGGGGATTCTGCCGCCCGAGGTGTGGGGCGACGGTGACCCCGAGGGCGTGCGGCGACGTGCGGCCGAGCGAATGAAGGACACCGCTCGGGCAGCAGCAGCTTTCGGCGTCACGGTCGTCAACGGCTTCACCGGTTCCCCTGTCTGGCACCTCCTCTACTCGTTCCCGCCGAACGACTTCGACGCGATCGAGCACGGCTACGACGAGTTCGCCGAGCGCTGGGGGCCGATCATTGACGTCTTCGACGAGGAGGGAGTGCGCTTCGCGCTCGAGGTGCACCCCACGGAGATCGCCTACGACTTCGTCACGACACGCAAGGCGCTTGAAGCGATCGGACGCCGGCCCGGTTTCGGGATCAACCTCGATCCGAGCCACTTCGCACACCAGTTCCTCGACACCGCTGCGTTCGCGATCGAGTTCGCCGACCGCGTCTACCACGTGCACGTGAAGGACTCGCGTCGCGTCCTCGACGGGCGTCGCTCCATCCTCGGAGGGCATCTCAACTTCGGCGAGCCGCAGCGCGGCTGGGACTTCGTCTCGCCCGGTCACGGGGACGTCGACTTCGAGGCGTTCTTCCGGGCTCTGAACCGGATCGGCTACGCCGGGCCGCTTTCGATCGAGTGGGAGGACTCGGGCATGGATCGCGAGTGGGGTGCGCAGGATGCGCTCGCGTTCGTGCGCCGCACCGACTTTGCGCCCTCCGCAGTTGCCTTCGACGCGGCAATGCAGCGGGAGGCGTAGAGCTCCGCGCCGGTCTACCCGCGCCCCTGCCTCGAGGCGAGTCTTAGATCACGCCCCCGACGACGCACCAACAGAGGCCGGCGGCCAGCTGGTCAATTGTGGCTCCAGTGCCGCCCTTTGCGAGCGTTTCCGCCTCTTTGCAGGAGTCGAAGCAGCCCGCGTCGCTGACCGCGATGAGCATCCCTGCAAGCAGGGGTCACCCTACAGCCGCTCTTGACTTCCGCCCCACTATCGTTGACCCTCGTGCCGGTGGATACAACGACGAGCGCTGCGGAGCAGCGGACGGTGGAGACCCCGTCGAACGGCGCCGTGCCCAAGATCCGGCTCGAAGGCGTGCACAAGAGCTTCGGCGACAACGTCGTTCTGAGCGGTATCGACCTCACCGTCGCGGCGGGCGAAGTGCTCGTGATCATCGGCCGCAGCGGCAGCGGCAAGAGCACGCTCCTGCGTTGCACGAACCTCCTCGAGCCGCTCGACTCCGGTCGGATCTACCTCGAAGGGGAGGAGATCACCGGGAAGGGAGTCGACGTCTCCGCGGTCAGGCAGCGGATCGGGATGGTCTTCCAGCAGTTCAACCTCTTTCCGCACCTCGACGTGCTCGACAACCTCACGCTCGCCGCCCGCAGGATCAAGAAGCTCGAGCGAAGCGACGCGGAGGCTCGAGCGCGAGAGCTGCTCGCGCATGTGGGGCTGGAGGAGAAGACGCACCAGCATCCGCACCAGCTCTCGGGTGGGCAGCAGCAGCGGGTCGCGATCGCCCGCGCGCTGATGATGGCGCCGCACGTGATGCTTTTCGACGAGGTCACCTCCGCCCTCGACCCGGAGCTCGTCGGGGAGGTGCTCGTCGTCATGCGCGACCTGGCGCGCGAGGGGATGACGATGCTCGTGGTCACCCACGAGATGCAGTTCGCCCGCGAGGTGGGCGACCGGTTGGTGTTCATGGACGGCGGGCAGATCGTCGAGCAGGGCAAGCCTGCCGATGTGCTCGACGACCCGCAGGACGAGCGGACGCGGCGGTTCCTCCGTCGGACGCTCCAGTTGGCGGACTCCCTCGAGGAGTTGTCGATACACGAGGAAGGAGTAGCTGAATGAGACGGATCATCCTGGCAACCCTCGGGGCGGGGCTGGTTTCGGCAGTACTGGCGACGTGGGGGTTCGCGCAGCCGACGGTGGGGAAGAGCACAGCGTCGCCGCGGGCGGCGAGTGCGACGATCCCGAAGCTGCCGGCCCTGCCGACGGAGGTGCGGTCGCGCAATCGCTGGCTGATCGGCGTCAAGTGCGACTTCCCGCCGTTCGGCTTCATCGACGTCCAGGGAAAGAACGGTGGCTACGACGTCGAGGTCGCACGCCGGTTCGCGACGCTCGGGTTCGGCAGGCCGAACCGGGTCAGCCTTACCTGCGTGACGACGCCGAGCCGGATCCCGACCCTCGAGTCGAAGCGGGTCGACGTCATCATCTCGACGCTCACCTGGACGGCGACTCGGGCCCAGCAGATCGACTTCTCGATCCCGTACTACTCGGCGACCGGGCGGCTGCTCGTCAAGAACGACTCGCCGGTCAACTCCACCGCCGACCTCGCGGGGAAGACGGTCGTGACGACGCGTGGGGCGCTCTACGCGACCTGGATGCGCAACTGCTTCAAGCAGACGACCATCCTCGAGGTCGACGGGACGGCGGCTGCGGTGCTCGCGGTCAAGGATGGCCGGGCGGCGGCGTTCATGTTCGATGACGCGTTCGTGCTCGGCGTTGCGACCCTGGATCCCAGCCTGAAACTGACGAACGACAAGTTCCTCGCGGTCCCATGGGGGATCGGGATCCGCAAGGGCGACACCGAGACGGCCAGGTGGGTCAACGCGGCGATCCGGCGGATGCGCGCCAAAGACGAGTTCGCCGGGATCCTCCGGCGCAACGCACCGGCGCGGTTCGTCCCGGGCTTCCTCGACAACGTCCCGCGGCCTGGGAACAGCTTCGCGTACCCGGTCGGCAAGGACCCGACGGCAATCTGCGGATAGGAGTCACCGGGGGGCGGCCGCACGAGGGGCCGCTCCCTCCCGCCTCGACGCCATGATCCTCGCCGCCATCGACTGGGGCTTCATCCTCGACCACCTGCCGGAGCTGGCCTGGGGCCTCGTCCGCACGCTCGAGGTGTCGGCGATCGCGATCCTGGGGTCGTTCGTCATCGGGCTCGTGCTCGGCGCAGCACGTGCCCATCGCGTCCCGGTCGTCAGCCAGCTGGCTGCCGTCTACGTCGAGGTGATCCGCAACACGCCGATCCTCGTCCAGATCTTCTTCATCTTCTACGGGCTGCCCCAGGTGGGGATCAGCTTCTCGCCGTTCATGACGGCCTGGCTCGCCGTGACGGTGTGGGGCGGGGCGTTCAACACGGAGAACTTCCGCGCGGGATTCGAGGCCGTTCCGCACCGTTACCAGGAGGGCAGCCTCGCGCTCGGCTTCGGTCGACTCGCGACGTTCCTCAACGTCACGCTCCCGATCGGCGCCCGCATTGCGTTGCCCTCGTCGATCAACACGTACATCTCCGTGCTCAAGAACACCTCGTTGCTCACGGCGATCGGGTACGCGGAGTTGACGAACGTCTCGCGCAGCATCGCCGCGGTCACCTTTCGCGACTCGGAGATGCTCCTTGTCGTCGCTGTCACCTACCTCGCTCTCGTCTGGACGTTGTCCGCGGTGATGCGTGGCGTCGAGGCGCGGCTGCGGCTGCCGGAGGTCTCATGACCCTCCCCGATTGGGTCAGTCCCGTCGCCGAGTACATCCTCCGGGAAGGGCTCCGGGAAACACTGCGGCTCGCCGCGGTTGCGGTCGTCGCGAGCACGACGCTCGGGATCCTGCTCGGGACCCTGCTCACGATCCGCTTCCTGCCGCTGCGTGCGGTGATCCGCCTCTATATCGTAGTCTGGCGAGGGCTGCCGATCATCGTCACGATCTTCCTCCTCTACTTCGCGCTTCCCGGCTTGGTCGACATCCGGCTCGACGCCTTCGCAGCGGGGGCGATCGGTCTGACGCTCTGGGGCAGCGCGCAGGTCGCCGAGGCAACCCGGGGGGCTGTCGAGTCGATCCCGAAGGAGCAGCACGAGGCGGCCGCCGCGCTCGGGTTCGGCTGGGCCGGCCGGCACCGGGCCGTGATCCTTCCCCAGGCGTTGCGTCGGCTCCTGCCGCCGCTCGTCAGCTTGCAGGTGAACGTGATCCAGAACACGACGATTGCGGCAGTGATCGGCGTCGCCGAGGTGCTCGAGGCGGGGAATCGCTCGGTCGAGCGGCTGACGTTCTCGACCGCGGAGTCGCACGCGTTCGAGATCTTCGCCGGCGTGATGGTCGTCTTCTTCGTGATCTCGTTCCCACTCACGCGGCTGTCCGCCTACCTGGAGCGTCGGCTCGTGTAGCTCGGGCGCTCCTTTGAGCGACCAGTTACTCAGCCTGGATCCACCGTTTTGCGTGATCGCGAGGCGCTCGTCCGGGTCGTCAGGACGTGCGGGGATGGGGCCGCGCAGGCCGGTGGCCTGTGGGGCCCCATCCCCGCACGGAGCGCACCGTTCGGGTGGGGACCGGCCGGCCGAGAAGAAACGGAGCCCACCCGGACGGGGAGCGGCCTGGCGGGCCTTCGGTACGGAGATGCAACGCCCGCGCAAAACGGTGGATCCAGGCTGAACGCGGCTGAGGTGAGCGAGCGGGGAGTGCTTGGCGATCGGCCCTACGCGCTCGTTGATGCCGAGACAGGAAAGGTGGTCAGCGCGAAGGAGCCGCGCAAGTGGGCGAAGCTGTTCGAGTTCAGGGCCTCGTTCGTTGAGCCGCCCTTGCCGGGGGAGAGGCTGCCGCACGTGCGGATCACCTTCCCGGATGGACGCTCGCTGACGACTGCCGAGCGCGGCCTGGACGAGGCGTTCTCGGATGTTGTCGGTCGGCGGGTTGCCTTTGCCACTGTCGCCCCGGATAAGCCGAGCCTCGAGGAATACTGGCCCGACATCGAAGGGCTCACCTACCGTGAGACGGTGACTGACGAGGCGATGCCGGAGGGCACCTTCTTCGACCTCGGCCTCGTCCACGTGCTGACGACGGCGACGCTCGAGCGCCTCCGCGAACTGCACCCACAAGGGCGGTATGAGGCGAGACGGTTCCGCCCCAACATCGTGGTCGACTGCACGGGCGACGCGGGATTCGTCGAGAACGACTGGGTCGGCCGCACGCTGGCGATCGGCGACACGGTTCGGCTGCGGGTCACCGGTTCTTGTCCGCGCTGCGTGATGACGACCTTGCCCCAGGGCGACCTGCCCAAGGACACGGGCATCTTGCGTGCGGCAGCCCAACACAACGACGCGAACGTGGGCGTGTATGCGTCGGTCGAGCAGGTCGGACCGATCAGGAGAGGCGATTCGGTCAGGCTGCTGTAGAAGCTCGAGCGCCGGCGGGGAACCCGGGGACGGCCGCGAGCGGCCGTCCCCTTCGTTTCGTCGTGTCCGAGCTTGGCTAGCTTGCGGGGCCCTGGTCGATAACCTGCTTCGCGGTCAGCGCCTGCAGCACCGTCGCGAGGGTGTCGGCGGGGGCGAGCTTCTTGGGGCCACGAACCTTGACGACACCGTTGTCGCCGACCGTCACCGCAGCATCGTCGTTGGTGACCACTTTGGTG
>JANOUB010000029.1:0-2064 GCA_031416615.1 Thermoleophilia bacterium | reverse complement strand
CCCCGGAGCGTCCCCGGACGCCTCGCGCCCATGCTTGCGGGCAGCGCGCTGATCCTGCTGGCGCTGCCCGTCTTCGCGATCGCGGGCTGGCCGTTGCAGGGCTGGGCGCTCGCGGCCGTGCTCTGGGCGGCCGCGCAGGCGCTCGGGTACCTACTGACGCGCCTGCCGCTCGATGAGGGTAACCTCGCCGCGGCAGGTGTGAGGGGTATCGGTATGGGCTTCAGAGCATTCATCGTGGGCATTCCACTGGTGGCGATCACCGTCGCCGATTCGCGGGTCGGCCTTGCCGCCGCGAGCCTGTACGCGATCGCGTACACCCTCGAGCTCGCAGTCTCGCTGATCACGTTCTTCGGCGTGGAGACCAAGACATGAAGCGGCTAGTGCCTCGTCTCGGGACGTTGCGCCTGTTTGCCCCGCGGGCAGGTCGAGCATCCGACCGCTACAGGGTCGGGCATGCGCTCGTCCCCTACGGGGTTTCACGTCGAAGGTTTCGGCATCGTGCATTGGCGATCGGCACGACCCTCTTCCTCGCCCTGCCGGCCGTGGCCCTGGCGGCGTCGGAGACGCCCGGCGACGAGGAGAAGTTCAACCCGGCCTCGGAATGGACGCTGCACGAGTGGGTACCGATCCATCTCGGGCCGATCGACATGTCGATCAACAAGGCTGTCGCGTACCTGATGCTCGGTGCGCTGATCTCGTGCCTGATCGGGATCGTGCTGATGAGGGTCAAGCTCGGCTCCGACCCGACGAACAAGCAGGCGCTCGGTGAGACGATCTACGAGGTCGCGCGCGTGCAGGTTGCCGAGCAGGGCCTGCCGACGAAGGCGATGGGTCACTGGTTCCCGTACGTGGCGACACTGATGATCTTCATCTGGGTCGTCAACATGCTGGGCTTCATCCCGCTGCCCCTGTCCGACGAGAAGGTGGAGATCGCCGGCGTCACCGTGCCGACCCTCGCCATCTTCGCGGCCACCTCGACGCTCTCGGTCACGCTCGCGCTCGCGTTCATGACCTGGGTGTTCACGCACATCGAGGGCATTCGCTACAACGGCGCCATCAAGTACTTCAAGAGTTGGATCCCCGACGTCCCGAAGGCGTTGTACCCGCTGATCATCCCGCTAGAGATCCTCGGACAGTTCATGCGGCTGATCAGCCTCTCGATCCGTCTCTACGCGAACATGCTCGCGGGTCACATGTTGATCCTGACGTTCATCGGTCTGATCTTCATCGTGACACCGTGGATCTTCCCGTTCTCGGTCTTCTTCTCGACCATCTTCTATCTGTTCGAGGTCGTGATCGTCGTTTCGATCCAGGCCTATATCTTTGCTGCCCTGTCCGCCATCTACATCGGCTCGGCCATCGAGCCGGAGCACTAAGGAGGAATCACCCCAATGCTGTCCTCGTTCTTCTTCCTCGCGGAGACCACCGGTGACGTCGCGGATGCCGGCAAGGCCATCGCGCTGGCTCTCGGCATCGGCCTCGGTTCGCTCGGCGCCGGCATCGGTATCGGCAACATCTTCGGCTCGATGATCCAGGCAGTCGCCCGCCAGCCCGAGCTGCGTGGCGAGTTGCAAGGCATCCAGTGGCTCGGCTTTGCCCTCACCGAGGCGGTCGTGTTCTACGGCCTCATCGGCGGCCTTCTCGCCTACGTCCTGATCTGAGCCGATGCTGAACGTTCTCGCAGCCGAGGCGAGCAACGACCTGATCAAGGTCGTTCCCGGCCTCATGATCTGGACGCTGATCACGTTCGGAATCACGTTCCTCGTGCTCAAGAAGTTCGCGTTCGGCCCCATCCAGAAGACGATCGACGCGCGCCGCGACCGGATTCGGGAGGCGGTCGAGGCGGCCGACAACGCCCGCGACGAGGCGCGCGACCTGCTGGAGCAGAACCGTGCGATTCTGGCCGAAGCGCGGTCAGAGTCAGCGCAGATCCTGGCAGAGGCCCGCAAGGTCGCGGATGCGCAGATCCAGCGGGCGAAGGACGAGGCGGAGGTCGAGCGGCAGCGCCGGCTGGAAGACACCCGCAAGCAGATCGACGCAGAGACGGTGCGGGCGATCGACCAG
>JANOUB010000028.1:0-5385 GCA_031416615.1 Thermoleophilia bacterium | reverse complement strand
GGCGGGCCATCGCTCGCTGCATGTCGCTTGGGATCTCGACGTCCTTGACCTCGACGATCGAGACCTTGATCCCCCACGGCGAGGTCGCCTCGTCGATGATCGTCTGCAGGATCTCGTTGATCTTGTCCCGCTCCGACAGCACCTCGTCGAGCACGTGCTGGCCGAGCACCGATCGCAAGGTCGTCTGCGCGATCTGCAGTGTCGCGTTCATATAGTTCTCGACCTGGACGATCGCGGCTTTCGGGTCGACGATTCGGAAGTAGGCGACGGCGTTCACCCGGGCCGGCACGTTGTCCTTCGTGATTACCTCCTGCGGCGGCACGTTCAGGGTCACCGTCCGCAGGTCCACCTTCTCCATCCGGTCGACCACGGGGATCAACAGGAACAGACCGGGCCCCTTCGGCTCCGGCAGGAGCCGCCCGAGCCGGAAGATGACGCCGCGCTCGTACTCCCGTGCGACCTTCACCGTCGCGAAGAGCAGCATGATCAACAGGACGGCGATGACGGCGACGACAATCAATGCGGTGTTCACGATGCTAGACCCCTTCGGTTTGGTTGCTTGATCCTACAACGAGCACGAGACCTTCCTCAACCGCTTCGATCGTCACCCGGCCGCCCCGCGGCAACGCGCTGCCGTCGGCCCGTCGGGCCTGCCAGAGCTCGCCGTTGACGGCGACAAGCCCGGCGCTTCGAACCTCGGCCTGCTCGCCGACCAGGAGATCGACTCCCACTTCGACGGGGTTTCGCCGTGCCCGCGCGACACGCGAGAGGGCGATCCCGAGCAGCAGCACGAGCGTTCCCGCGATCCCGAGCGCCGTCCACAGCGACACCTGGTACGCAGGGCCGGCAGGGTCGAAGAGCATCAGCGCACCAAACACGAAGGTCACAGCTCCCGCGAGGGTGAGCGCGCCGTGCGAGGTCACGAGGATGTCGGTCACGAACAGGCCGAGTGAGAGGAGCAGCAGCAGCACGCCAGCGACCGAGACGGGCAGCACCTGGAGCCCGTACAGGCTGACGAGTAGCGAGATCGCGCCGACGGTGCCTGGAAGCACGAGCCCGGGGTTCCACAACTCGACGAGCAGTCCGACGACCCCGAGCGAGAGCATGAGCGCGATGATGTTCGGGTCGATCAGCGTGTCGAGCGTCCGCTGCCAGAAAGACATCTCGACCTCGTCAACCGTGGCTCCGGCCGTTTGGAGCGTGAGGCCCTTGGGCTGGGTCACCCTTCCGTCGATCTCGTCCAGCAGGGCGGGGAGCGTCGGCGCGACGAGATCGACGACGTTCCTCGTAGCCGCCTCGCGCGCCCCGTAGTTGGCGGCGTCACGCACCATTGCCTCCGCGGCCTCGGCGTTCCGGCCGTGCTCGCGCGCCAGCTCCGCCACGTAGGCCGCAGCATCGTTGACGATCTTGCGGCGGAGGTCCTTCGAGAAGTCCTGCCCGCTCGTCGCGATCGGGGTTGACGAGCCGATGTTGGTCTGAGGCGCCATGGCGAGCACGTCGGCCGCCTGGCCGATCACCGCCCCGGCAGAATCGGCGCTCGAGCCCGCCGGGCTGACGTACACGACGATCGGCACGGGAGAGGCCAGGAACGTCTTGACGATCGCGCGCATCGAGGTCCCGAGCCCGCCGGGTGTGTCGAGCTCGACGACGAGCGCGTCGTAACCGCCGGTCTCGGCGCGGCGCACCTGATCCTGAAGATAGTCCTGGCTGACAGGGTTGATGTCGTTGGCGAGCTTGGCGACGAGCACACGTGGAGCGCCGGCCGATGCGGGAGCCACGACGGCGAGCGAAATGGCCACAACGAAGGCCGTGAACAGAAGTCCCCGCAAATGCGGCAGTCGCACGACAGTAAGGATTCTATCAGGGTGACGCCGAATCCCTTGTGGTGGGCGGCGGTCTTCGCCACCCTGGAACCTCGCCATGAAATTGCTCCTCGCCGCCATCTCCGCTGTTGCCGCGTTCGCGCTGCCCGTGACCGCCTCGGCGGGCATCGCCTCGATCACCTTCCGAGACGTGCCACTGAATGGTGAGCGAGCGCTCGCGGGTACACCCGGCCGGTTCGACCTCGTCGGTCTTCGCTGGCACGGCTCTGGCTCGGTGCGTTTCAGCGTCCGCTCGACGGACGGACGCTTCGGGCCGTGGCTCGATGCAGCCCCGGAGGAGGAAGACCAGCCGGACCGGGGAGCCCGTGAGGCGGCCGGCACCAGGGGCTGGCGCGTCGGCAACCCCACCTGGGTCGGATCGTCGAACGGCATCCGCTACCGCATCGCCGGTCGCGTCAGCGATCTCCGGGCTACGTTCGTCCGCAGTCCGGAGTTGAGGATCCCGCTGCGGGCCGTCGCGGCGGCCGGCTCGCCGCCGATCGTGCCGAGGAGCGCATGGGGTGCGGACGAGTCGATTCGCCGCAACGAGCCGGAGGTCGCGTCGAGCGTCCGGATGGCGATCGTGCACCACACCGCGGGCCCGAACAGCTACTCGCCTTCTCAGGCAGCAGCAATCATGCGCGGGATCCAGATCTACCACGTCAAGTCGAACGGCTGGAACGACATCGGCTACAACTTTCTCGTCGACCGGTACGGCAGCGTCTACGAGGGCCGCTATGGCGGGATCGACAGGAACGTGGTCGGAGCCCACGCCCGCGGCTTCAACACGGGCGCGGTGGGCGCTGCCGTGATCGGCACCTTCGAGAGCTCCGCGATCCCGGTAGCGGCCGAGGCGTCGCTAGAGAAGCTCCTCGCCTGGCGACTCGATCTCGCTCACGTCGATCCCCTCTCCACCCTCACGGCGATCTCGGGTGGCAGCGAGCGGTATGTCGCCGGGATCCCGGTCTCGCTGCGCGCAGTCTCCGGCCACCGTGATACGGGGCTGACGGCCTGCCCGGGCCAGCTGCTCTACGACCGGCTCGACGCGATCGCCGGCAAGACGCTCGCGATCGGGCTGCCGAAGCTGTTCGGCCCCCGCGTGACGGGAGGCCTCGGCGGGCTCGTGCGTTTCCGTGCCCGCGTCTCGGGCCCGCAGGCCTGGACGGTGACCGTCGCGGACTCGCTTGGGCAAGAGCTCGCAGCCGGCACGGGGCAGGGCCCGACCGTGGACTGGAGCTGGGATGCGTCTCTCGTCGCTGCGACCGGCATCCGCTGGCGCATTGACGTCACGGGCGCGACGCCGGTCGAGGGCACCCTCGGGAAGAGCGCTTCTGCAGGGCCACTCGCAATCACGGGGCTCGTAGCCGACCCCGAGACGATCAGCCCGAACGACGACGGCGCCGCAGAGTCGTCCACGATCACGTACACGACGACAGCAGCAGCGGCTGTCACGGCGACGCTGCTCGACGCCACCGGCCTTCAGTTGGCAGAGATCCTCCCGTCGACGCGCCTGGCGGCCGGTGAGCACACGCTCAGTTTCGACGGGCTCGGCCAGCCGGACGGTGTGTACACGGTCGTGATCGCCGCGGTCGACTCGACTGGGATATCCGTTTCGCAGCAACTGCGGATCTCGGTCACCCGCACGCTCGGATCCGCTGCTCTCGCACCTGCGGTGTTCACTCCGAATGGTGACGGGAAGGCAGACGATCTCCGGGTGACGTTCCAGCTCGCCGTTCCCGCCACGGTGAGGCTTCGAGTCCTGCGCGACGGAAAGTGGGTCGCAACACCCTTCGCGGGACCACTCCCCGCAGGTCTCCAGAGCATCGGCTGGAACGGGGCCAAGCGTGTCGGGGTGGCGCCCGACGGCTCCTACCTCGCCGTCATCGAGGCGACGGACGCCGTCGGCACCACGAGCATATCCCTGCCGTTCCTGAAGGACACCCACGCGCCCACGATCAGGCTCTACGCCCGCCCACCGCGCGTCTGGCTCTCCGAGGCGGCAACCGTCACAGCACGTGTCAACGGCGCGCTGCGCCGTCTCGAGGCCCCGGGACCCGGCTACCTGACGCTGACCGGAATCAGTCGCGTCCGCTCGCTCGCGGTCGTCGCCCGCGATGCGGCCGGCAACAAGGCTATCTTCCGCTACTTCCCCCGGAAGAACGCCGTTGGCAGGTCGTGACGGAGCCGGCGGGGGAAGTAGCCTAGAATCGCGGAGTGCAACCGTCTCTACGCCCACGCCGTCGAATCGGCGCCGCGTTGCGGCCGGAACCCCAACTTGCGTACGACCGGCTCAGTGACCCGATCCTCGTGCGACGCGCCAAAGACGGAGACGCGCACGCCCTCGAGGCACTGTGCGCACGACACGCCCCCCGCGTCGGCCGTCTCGCCGCCCATGTGCTCGGAGACCCCGAGGATGCACGCGATGCCGCCCAGGACGCGCTTGCGAAGCTCTGCGTGAAGATCGGCCAGTTTCGCGGTGAGGCGGCGTTCTCGACGTGGTTGCATCGCCTGACGCTCAACGCTTGCCGTGATGTCGCGCAGCGGCGCGGAGCAGGGCGCCATGACCCGCTCGAGGAGGATGTGTGCGCCGCCCCCGGTCGCACGCCTGACCGGGAGGCTGAGCTCTCGGAACTGCGGTCGGATCTCCGCGACGGCCTTGCGGGGCTCCCTGCGGCACAGGCACGCGTTCTGGTGCTGAAGGATGCCCTCGGCTTCACGTTCGAGGAGATCTCGGCAGCTTTCGGGATGCCGGTCGGCACTGCCAAGTGCTATGCCCACCGCGGCCGCGCCGCGATGCGCGAGCTCCTGGAGGTTTGATGTGGAATAGGCGTACCATCAAGCCTCTGGAAGGAGCGGCGGCATGATCCCCACGACTCCGTTCGGCAAGGACGAGATCGAGCGCATCCTGCCGCACCGCGACCCGTTCCTGCTGCTCGATGAAGTGATCGAGCTCGTACCGGGCCGGAAGGTGGTTGCGACTCGCCTCGTGCGTGCAGAGGACTGGTGGTTTCCCGGGCACTTTCCCGAGCGCCCCGTCATGCCGGGTGTGCTGATCGTCGAGGCGATGGCGCAGGCGGGAGCCGTAGCGGTGCTCGTGGAGGAGGAGAACCGGGGCAAGATCGCGTTCTTCGCGGGGATCGATGACTGCCGGTTCAAGCGGGTCGTCTCTCCCGGGGAGACGCTGACCCTGACGTGTGAGATCGACACGATGCGTGGGCCGATCGGCCGCGGCAAGGCAACCGCGACCGTGGACGGGAAGCTCGCTGCCCGCGGAACTCTCACCTTTGCGGTGGAGCGATGATCGGATCGGCAACAGCGATGAGGATCGGGATCACCGGTCTCGGGACGAACGTTCCCGCCACCGTGATGACGAACGACGACATGTCCCGGTACGTCGACACCTCCGACGAGTGGATCCGCGAGCGCACGGGGATCCGTGAACGGAGGATCGCGTCGCAAGAGGAGGCTCTCACCGACATTGCGCTTCCCGCGGTCAGGGAGGCCCTTGCCGAGGCGGGTGTGG
>JANOUB010000027.1:0-2047 GCA_031416615.1 Thermoleophilia bacterium | reverse complement strand
CATGTCGTGTGCGGCAGGTGTCGCAACTGCATGGCGGGGCGGCGGCACCTGTGTGCGCACTCGATCGGCCTGGGGGTGCAGCGGCCGGGTGCCTTCGCGGAGTTCGTCGCTCTGCCGATGACGAACATCTGGCACCACTGGCCGGGTACGGACGAGGAGGTCGCCGCCATCTTTGATCCTTTCGGGAACGCTGTCCATACGGCGCTCGCGTTCCCCGTGCTCGGTGAGGACGTCCTCGTCACGGGCGCGGGCCCGATCGGCTGCATGGCGGTCGCCGTTGCGCGTCACGCGGGCGCGCGGTACGTGGTCGTGTCGGATCCGAACCCTTATCGTCGCGAGCTCGCGACAAGCATGGGGGCGACGGCGACGATCGATCCGACCGTGGAGGGACTCGACCGGATCCAGGGCGAGCTCGGAATGAGCGAGGGCTTCGATGTCGCGTTCGAGATGTCGGGCCAGGCGGCGGCGTTGCGCGGCATGTTGCCGGCGATGGCCCACGGCGGCCGTATCGCTCTGCTCGGGATCCAGACGAGCGAGGTGTCGATCGACTTCGATCCGATCGTCTTCAACATGCTGACGCTGAAGGGTGTCTACGGACGGGAGATGTACGAGACCTGGTATCAGATGTCGGTGATGGTGCAGTCCGGCCTCGACATCACGCCGGTGATCACGCACCGGTTCTCCTACCGGGACTTCGAGGAGGCGTTCGCGGTCGCCGCCTCGGGCGACTCAGGGAAGGTGATACTGGACTGGACCGATCTCTGATGTGCCGTCCCGAATCCTTGGGCCGGAAACCAGTAGGGGATGGGCGCATGCCCATCCCGGGAGCGAGTGGACACTCCACCTACCTGTGGGGCAACCGATGAAACGTTCCGAGATGAGGCACTAGCAGGAGGGAAGCCGTGTACGGATCGTTACGGGACGAACTCGCGGGAGAGCTCGACCGGCTGAGGGAGGAGCGGCTCTACAAGGGCGAGCTCGTGCTCGAGTCGCCGCAATCGGCCCACGTCGAGGTGGAGGGCCTGGGCGGGCTCCTCAACCTCTGCGCCAACAACTACCTCGGGCTCGCCGACCATCCGGCCGTGATCGAGGCGGCGCGCGAGGCGCTCGAGCGGTGGGGCTTCGGGATGGCCTCGGTCCGCTTCATCTGCGGGACGCAGACGCTGCACAAGCAGCTCGAGGAGCGTCTGTCGCAGTTCCTCGGCACCGACGACACGATCCTCTTCAGTTCCTGCTTCGACGCGAACGGAGGGCTGTTCGAGGCGCTGCTCGGCCCCGACGACGCCGTCATCTCGGATGCGCTCAACCATGCCTCCATCATCGACGGGATCCGACTCTGCAAGGCGGCCCGCCTGCGCTACGCGAACGGAGACCTGGACGAGCTCGACGCGCGGCTGCGCGAGGCTGCCGGGGCGCATACCCGGATGATCGCGACGGACGGCGTCTTCTCGATGGACGGCCACATCGCCGATCTGTCGGGAATCTGCGATCTCGCCGACCGCCACGACGCACTCGTGATGGTCGACGACTCCCATGCCGTCGGATTCGTGGGTCCGAATGGCCGTGGCACGCCCGAACTGCACGGCGTCACCGAACGCGTCGACATCGTCACCGGCACCCTCGGCAAGGCGATGGGCGGCGCCTCGGGCGGCTACGTCTCCGGGCGTCGCGAGATCGTCGAGCTCCTGCGTCAGCGCGCCAGGCCCTACCTCTTCTCGAACAGCGTCGCGCCTCCGATCGCTGCGGCCGGCCTCCGCGCGATCGATCTCGTCGAGGGCTCGCCCGAGCTACGCGACCGGCTGTGGGCGAACACGGCCCGGTTCCGCAGCGCGATGGGTGATGCAGGGTTCGCGATCGTCGACGGCACGCACCCGATCGTGCCCGTCATGCTCGGCGACGCGGCGGTCGCCGCCGCGTTTGCCGAGCGCCTATGGGCGCGCGGCGTCTACGCCGTCAGCTTTTCGTTCCCGGTCGTGCCCCGGGACGCCGCCCGGATCCGCACTCAACTCTCCGCCGCACACACATTCGAGGACATCGACTTCGCCGT
>JANOUB010000026.1:0-1844 GCA_031416615.1 Thermoleophilia bacterium | reverse complement strand
AGCCCTGCGCGAAGATGCGCCAGCGCTCCCCGCGCCTCGCCACGATGCTGACCGACGTAATGCTGCCGCTGCCATCGGCACGCCGGATGTTCCCGGTGCTGACGCGCACGACTCGCGGGCCACTGCTCTTCAGATAGCGGTTGACGCGAAACCGCTGGATGCCGGTGGCGGTAGGCCCCTCGAGCACGGTCCCGTCGAAGATCACGTCGGCGCGAGTGCGCTGCTCTGGCACAGTCATGGCAAGGCAGGACGCGAAGGCCGCGGGGGCGAGGACGGCGACCACGAGGGTGGCCGCAACGGTGAACAACAAGCGATGCATCACGACCACGGTACGCCGCAGCTGTCCCCTCATGTCACACGGCTCGACCGGCAGGTCGAGAACGCCCCCGACGCTTTACCCGACGCGGCCTTGAAAGCGCCTCGCCAATGGAGTTGAATCACCTGGACCCCAAGATCAGGAGGAACGATGCCCACATACGTCAGCCTCATCAACTGGACCGAGAAAGGTGCTGCCTCGTTCAGGGACACGGTCGACCGCGCCGAGGCCGGAAAGGCGCTCGCAGCCAGCTTCGGCGGTACGCTCAAGGAGATCTACTGGACGGTCGGGCCGCACGACATGGTCGCCATCACCGAGGCTCCGGACGACGAGAGCGCCACGGCGTTCGCACTCATGCTCGCCTCGCAGGGCAACGTGCGAACGACGACGCTGCGCGCGTTCTCGGGCGACGAGATGCGCGGCATCATCGCCAAGACCGGATAGAGCGCGCTCGCAGCGCCTCGAACGCAATGACCACGCGCCGGCTGGGCGCGATCGGCGAGCGCAACGCAAGGACGCAAGGAGCCCGAAGAGGTACTTCGTGGGAGACACACGCGCCTCGGTGTGTCCCTCACAACGACTCCCCATGGCGACCATCTCCTCGGGTCACAAGCAGGCGGCGCCGCACGGAACTCTCGTAACGGTTGACACGAGCCCGGATACGTCGTAGCGTCGGCGCCACGGTATCTCCGACACGATGGAAAGGTCGCCGTCGAGATCATGAGCACGATCAACTCGAGCTTCACGCCGTTGTCGCGCCGCCGAGCCGCGGTTGCCGCTGTGCTCGGCGGCCTCGCGGTCGCAGCCTGGGCGGCGACGGCCGACCGGATGAATGGCATGGACATGGGAGGCCACTTCACGGTAGGTTCGTTCGGGTTCTTCGTCGGGCTCTGGGTCGTGATGATGGCCGCAATGATGTTCCCGTCGGTCTGGCCGGCCGTCGCGATGTTCGGGCTCGTCGTTCGCCGCCGAGTCTCTGCCGGTACGAGCACCTTCGGCCGCTCGACCTCGTTCGTCGCCGGCTATCTGGCATCGTGGACGATCTTCGGACTGGTCGCGTTCGTGCTCCTCGCGCTCGCCCGGGGCACCGGGCTCGACGCGCTCTCGGATACCGAGCTTGCGCGGTACGTCGTCGCGCCCGTGGCGCTCGCGGCGGCGCTGTACCAGGTCGTGCCGTTCAAGCAGGCTTGCCTGCAAAACTGTCGAGGGCCGTTGTCGTTCTTCCTCTCCCACTGGCGGGACGGGGCACGCGGTGCGTTCGCGATGGGATCTCGGCACGGGGCGTATTGCGTCGGCTGCTGCTGGATGCTGATGGTCGTCCTGCTTGCGGTGGGTGTGATGAGCGTCGCCTGGATGGCGGTCGTCTCACTTGCAATCGCGATCGAGAAGCTCGCTCCGCCCCGGTGGTCACGGTTCGCGAGTGGCGCTCTCGCCGCCGGTCTCGCCACGCTTGCGCTCGTTGCACTCGTGAGGCCGTCGTGGCTGCCGGGCCTCGGCGACATGGGCGGGATGACCGAGATGGGGGCCG
>JANOUB010000025.1:0-7895 GCA_031416615.1 Thermoleophilia bacterium | reverse complement strand
GGTGCCACAGCACGGGCTCGTAAAGCTCCTCGATCTCCGGCAGGAAGGCCTCGAGGTCGTCGAACTGCAGATTGCGGGCAACTCGCCTGCTGCCGGCAAGCGGGTCGCAGGGCTCTCGCTCCCGGACGGCGCTCGGCTCGTCTCGGTGACCCGCAACGGTATCGGCGAAATCGCTGTCGGCGAGACGGTGATCCGACCGGGAGACAGGGTGATTGCGATTCTCAAGCCCGGGCTCGAGGATCGGTTGCGCCGCGCCCTCGTCGGGTAGCGTCCTCGCGATCGGCCGGCAGCAATCGTCTAGGGGTAGCTGGCGTACACCTCCGTTCCGCCCGCCTTGTCGAAGGCGACGACATCGAACGGCACCGGGTCCCCGCCCGAACTCTCCATGCCCGGTGAGCCCGCGGGCATTCCGGCCACGGCCAACCCGACGATGGGGGGACGCTCGTCCAGCATGCGCCGGACATCGGTGACGGTAACGTGACCTTCTACGACGTAGCCATCCACGATGGCTGTGTGGCATGACTGGAGCTCGGTCGGGACAAGGTAACGGGTCTTGATCGGCGTCATGTCATCGACGTCCCTGGTGACCACCGTGAACCCGTTCTTCTCCATGTACGCACCCCAGTCGCCACAGCACCCTCAGGTGGGGTTCTTGTACATCTCCACCGTCAGCGACTGGTCCGACGTCGTGGATTCCCCGGCGGGCGCGGACTCCTCGACGGAGGTCTCGCTACCACATGCGGCCAGGGTCATGACGAGCAGCGCCAAACCAAGGATGCGAAGCATGCGACTCCTCTCGATCGACCTCCCTTCCGGACGGAGCCCTTCCAGGCTCTC
Source organism: Thermoleophilia bacterium (assembly GCA_031416615.1). GTDB lineage: Bacteria > Actinomycetota > Thermoleophilia > Gaiellales > Gaiellaceae > Gaiella. The sequence goes on along the minus strand of JANOUB010000025.1, from coordinate 7,058 downwards.
CGGAGGCTGTATTGACCGGCTCCCTCTGATGTCGTCAAGGGGGCGCGGGTGCCGAACACTACCATCTCGGATCCTGTCGCACCGCCCCTCCCGGGGGAACGCCCGCCCCGAGCGGGGCGACGTATTCGATGACACCGAAGCACCGCCGGCTCCGACCTGATCGCTGCCGGGCTACGAGACGGCGGAGGCCGTGGAACGTCTCGGCTACGCCCGCCAGTAGCTCCGCGTCAGCAGGACGATGACGGGGATCAACTCGATCCGGCCGATCCACATCAGCGCGGCCAGCACGACCGTCGAGACGTCGCTGAACGGAGCGTACGACCCGAACGGGCCGGCGAAGCCGACGGCCGGCCCCACGTTCCCGAGCGTCGCCGCGACGGCGCCGATCGCCTCGAACGGCGTCACTCCGGGGCCGTTGTAGGCCGCATCGATCGTGATCACGACGGTCCCGGCGACGAAGATCCCGATATAGAGGAGCGCGAAGCTCATGATCGCCCGGAGCGTCCGCTCGTCCACGACGACCCCGTTCAACCAGATCGGGGAGACGAGTTCCGGATGGACCGTCTGACGTAGCTCGCGGCGGAGGATCTTCGCCATCAGGACGTGGCGGAGGAGCTTCACGGATCCGCTCGTCGAGCCTGCCGACGCGCCGACGAACATCAGTCCGACAAGGGTGACGAGCGCCAGAGTCGGCCAGAGGGCGAAATCGACTGTGGCATACCCGGTCGTTGTCAGAATCGAGGCGGCCTGGAAGATGCCGAGCCGGATCGCTTCCTCGCCGATCTCGGGCCGCTTCGTCCAGATCTCGGCGCTGAGGATCACCGCGCTTGCGAGGAGTGCGAAGCCGTAGCCGCGGAGTTCCTCGTCCCGGAGCACCATGCGAGGCCGTCGGCGCACGAGGGCCTGGAAGAGCAGCGCGAAATTGACCCCGCCGGCGACCATGAAGACGAGGATCACCCACTGGGTGACGGCGGCGAACGTCGCGATCGACTCGTTCTGGGGTGAGAACCCGCCTGTCGGGATCGTCGTCAGCGCGTGGGCGATCGCGTTGAACAGATCCATCTCCGGATCGAGGCCCGTCCATCCGAGTACTGCGAGAATGCACGCTTCGAGTGCAGTCAGCGCGAGATAGAGCGTCGAGAACCGCATCGTTGCTTCGCGGATCCGTGTCGCCAGCTGATCGACATCGGGCCCCGGCAGCTCGGACTCGAGCAACTGTCGCCCACCGATCCGGAGCCGGGGGAGCACGGCGAGCGCGAGCACGATGATGCCCATTCCTCCGAGCCACTGGGTGAGCTGCCGCCACATCAGCAACGACCGAGGAAGCGCCTCGATGTCCGTCAGGACGGTCGCGCCCGTCGTCGTGAAACCGGACATCCCTTCGAAGAAAGCGTCCACGGGGCCGCCGAGTTGCGGTTCACCCGAGATCAGGTACGGCGCGGCGGCGTAGACGGCTGCCACGAGCCACACGAGCGCGACGACGAGAAAACCCTCGCGCGCGCCCACCCGTGAGATGTCCCCGCCCCACAAGCGGAGAGCCGAGCCGAATGCGGCGAGCCCGAGGCCGGCGGCGGCGAAGGGCCAGACCGACTCGTCGTAGTAGAGGGCCAACGCAATCGGGACGACCACGGCGAGAGCGAGGTATCGGGAGAGGAGGCCGACGAGGCCGAGCGCTCCCCGAACGTCGACCCCGGTCACGCGGGCGGCTTTCGCTCGCTCGGGACCTGTGCGCTCGCTCCCGCCCGCCGGAGTCATGCCCTCGCCTTGTCAACGGTGCAGAGCATCGTCGGTCTACACGCGCCAGTAGCCGCGGGTGAGGAGCACGACGACGGGGATCACCTCTAGCCGGCCCAGCCACATCAGGGCCGTCATCACGATCGTGGAAAAGTCGCTGAACTCCGCGAACGACCCCATTGGACCGGCGATACCCAGGCCGGGACCGACGTTGCCGAGCGTCGTCGCCGACAGTGCGATGGCGTCGAGCGCCGAGATCGTCGGCCCCTGGAAGGCGGCGTCGAGAGCGAGCACGGCTGCGCCCACGGCGAAGATGCCGATGTAGAGAAGGATGAAGGTCGTGACTGCCCGGACGGTGCGCTCGTCCACGACGGATCCGTTGAGTCGCAGCGGCATGACGGCTTCGGGGTGGACTGTCTGGCGCAGTTCGCGCCGGATCGCCTTTGCCAGCATGAGGTGGCGGACGGCCTTGATCGACCCTCCGGTCGACCCGGCCGAGCCCCCGATGAACATCACGGCTACGAGAATCATCAGGGCGAGCGCCGGCCAGCCGACGTAGTCGATGCTGCCGTACCCGGTGGTCGTCGTCATCGAGACGACCTGGAACACGCCTGCACGAATCGCTTCCTCCCCGTGCAGGACGCCCTCCCTCCAGAGCTCGACCGTGAGCAGCGCCGAGACCGCGACCAGGATCACGACGTAGAGACGCGCCTCCTCGTCGCGAAACAGAGCGCCGGGGCGGCGTCGTACGAACGCCCGGTAGAGCAACGCAAAGCTCATCCCGGCGAGCACCATGAAGAAGATGATCACCCACTGGGTGGCGGGGGCGAACACCTCGATCGAGCGCGCCTCGGGCGAGAACCCCCCGGTAGGCAACGTCGTGAATGCGTGCGCCACCGCGTTGAACGGGCTCATCCGGTCGTCGACGCCGGTCCAGCCGAAGATGGTCAGGATGAGTGCCTGTGCGGCAGTCAATGCGACGTAGAGAAACCACAGCCGCTGGGCGGTCGAGCGGATCCGATCAGCAAGCTGGTCGAACTCGGGGCCTGGCATCTCGGACTCGAGCAACTGTCGCCCACCGACGCGCAGCCGCGGGAGCACGGCGAGCGCGAGCACGATGATCCCCATCCCTCCGAGCCACTGGGTGAACTGCCGCCACATCAGCAACGAGTGTTCGAGCGCGGGAATGTCGGTGAGGACAGACGCCCCCGTCGTCGTGAACCCCGACATCGCCTCGAAGTACGCGTCGACAGGCCTGTGCAGCTGAGGCTCACCGGAGAGGAGGTACGGGAGCGCTCCTAGCGCCGCGGCGGCGAGCCACGTCACGGCGACGACGAAGAAGCCCTCGCGGAAACCGATCGGAGGAGCTCCGCGCCCGATTCGTTCGAGCGCGAGACCGGCGAGCGCCACGATCGCGCCTGCGGCGAGAAACGGCCAGAACGGTTCGCCATACCCGATTGCGAGCGCTGCCGGGAACAGCGGTGCGACGGAGAGGTACTTAGTCAACGTGCCGACCAGGCCGAGGGCACCACGGAGATCGACGGCAAGGCGCGGCGGCCGCGTCAGCCGCCTCGTCGTCGCGCCGCCTGTCACAACACGCGTTCGACGTCCGCAACGCGGGACGACTCGGTGAACACGATCACCCGGTCGCCCGCCTGGAGGACGTCGTCGCTGTGGGGGAACACCGCCTTGCCGTCGCGCACGATCGCTCCGATCACGGCGCCCCTGATCGGCATCTCACGGAACCGCAGGCCGACGTACTCACTCGTCGGGCTCGTCGTGATGTCGAGCACCTCGAAGCGGTCCCCTTCGAGCATCGCGACCTGCTGCGTGCGCGGGTCGTGAGCGAAGCGGACAATCTCCTCCGCCGTGACCTGACGCGGGTTGACGGTCACGTCGATGCCGGAATGCTCGTAGACCTCTCGGGCGACCGGCTCGTGAATGATCGCGATCGTGAAGCCGACACCGTGCACGCGGGCGAGTGTCGCCGCATAGTGGTTCTTTGCGTCCTCCCGCATCGCGAACACTGCCGCCTGCGCCTGCCCGATGCGCTCACGCTCGATGAAGTCGGGATCGAGGCCGGTCGCCTGGTAGACGCGAACGTCCGGTAGTTCCTCGGCGATCCGACGGGCCCGCGCGCGGTCAGGCTCGATCAAGCGGACGCCGATGTGCTGCTCGAGCAGCTGGCGGGCGATAGCGACGCCCACCTGGCCGCCACCGAAGACCACGACGTCTTCGACCACGCCTTCGCCGGGTGAAAGGAGGTCTCCCCAGGCACGCGCCGCGGTGGGCGAACCGACGATCACGAGCCTGTCGCCGGCTGCAAGTGCGGCGTCACCACTCGGAGTTATCGCCGAGTCGCCACGGATGATGCTCACGAGACGCGAGTCGGCCGGAACCATCTTGCAGTCGCGGAGGGGCCGGCCGAGCACCTCGGGATTGGAGGCCTCGGTGACGTCATACTCGACAAGCTGCACCTGGCCCTCTGCGAATATGTCGGTCTGTACCGCCGCCGGGAGGCCGATCGCCCGCGTGATCGCGTGAGCCGTCTCGATCTCCGACGAGACGACGAAGTCGACGTCGAGGTGGCCCTCCCGCCACAGATCGATGTACTCGACATTCGACGTGCGGATCACGGTCGTTGCGCGCGGCGCTTCGATCCGGGCGAACGTTGCGGCGACGAGGTTCGCCTCGTCCCTGGAGGTGCACGCGATCACGAGGTCGGCGTCGGCGATGCCGGCGTCGGCGAGCGAGCGGCGACTTGCCCCGTTTGCCTCGACCGTGGCGACGTCGTACTTGTAGGCCAGCGGAGTGAGTCGGGACGACTCGAGGTCGATCACGGTGAGGTTGTGCTCGGCATGGAGCGCCTCGACGACCGTGGCGCCCACCTGGCCTGCGCCGATGATAAAGATCTTCACGCTGGCGCAGGCTACTCCCATTCCAGGACAGCCGTGCGAGGTGACCGATCGGATACCGTTGTGTCGTGAGGCGTCTTACCGTCAGCGTCGCCGCCGCGGTTGCGCTCGCTTCGGTCATCGCGATCGTTGACGGGTCAGCCGAGACAGCATCGACCGGTCTTCGGCTCGTGACGGTGGCGCGTGGATTCGACGCGCCCGTGCTCGTCACGACCCCCGCTGGGGCCGGGAGCCGGCTGTACGTGGTCGAACAGGGCGGGCTCGTGCGCGTCCTCGATCGGGGCTCGATCCGGCCTCAGCCGTTCCTCGACCTACGGGCCAACGTGCGTGCCGGCGGCGAGCAGGGGCTGCTCGGGCTTGCCTTCGCGCCCGACTACGCGAAGAGCCGGCAGTTCGTGGTCAATTACACCGACCGGAACGGGAATACCCGCATCGTGCGCTACCGCTCCAACGGCACGCGCGCGCTCCCTTCGAGCGCGAGGACGCTGCTCGCCGTCGCCCAGCCCTACTCCAACCACAACGGCGGCATGGTCGCCTACGGGCCCGACGGTTTTCTCTACGTCGGCATGGGGGACGGTGGGTCCGGCGGCGACCCCGAGGACCGCGCCCAGAATCCGTCTTCGCAACTCGGCAAGATTCTTCGGCTCGACCCCGATCGACCCTCGGTAAAGCCCGTGATCGTGGCGCTCGGCGTGCGCAACCCCTGGCGCTTCTCGTTCGATCGCGCGACGGGCGACCTCTGGATCGGCGACGTCGGCCAGAACGCGATCGAGGAGGTCGACCACGTGGCTTGGCCGTGGCGCGGGCTGCTGAACTTCGGCTGGGACGTCTACGAGGGTCGCGTTCCGTTCGAGCAGAAGGCTCTCGGGCCTGGCCGACTCGTCATGCCCGTCGCCCAGTACAGCCACCAGCAAGGCTGCTCGATCACCGGCGGGTACGTCTACCGCGGCTCGGCCGTGCCGTCGGCGAAGGGCAGGTACTTCTACGGCGACTACTGCAGCGGCACCGTCTGGTCGCTGAAGCTCGTCGGGGGTGTTGCCCGCCAGATCCGGCCGGAGCCGTTCACCGTTCCAAACCTGACGTCGTTCGGTGAGGACGGTGCGGGAGAGCTGTACGCCGTCTCCGGCAACGGCGTTATCTACCGGCTCGCGCGGTGACCGGCTTTAGGCTTAGCCGGTCTCCTGGGTTGGACGTTCAGGGATAGGAGGCTGCGATCAGCTGGTCGCGTGTCCACACAACCGCTGCGTCCGCCCCGAGGGCACCCACAAGGCGCTCGAGAGCACCCGCTCCCGTTTCGATCGCCGAGATCCGTCGTGCCGCCCCGAGTTGGGCCACTGCAATGTGCGCGAGCTCTGCGGGAGCGTCGGTGAAGACGCCGATCGGGCGGCCGGTAGCGGCGAGCCGCCGCAGGGCGGCGCTCACATCGGCGTTCGGTCGTAGGTAAACGGGTGCCCGCTCGGCGGCGAAACGCTCGAGCAGAACACGCCAGTTGCCGGCACCCGCCGCGTCGAGCTCCGCTGCCGCAGCGCCCCGGTCGGCCGGCAGTGTCTCCGAGCTGACGCCGAGCACCCTGGTAACCCCGGTGAGCCAGTCGTTCCAGAGCGGCCGTGTGTCGCCGAGCACGCCGTCGAGGTCGATCAGGATCGCACTCATGTGGAACCCGAATCAGAACGAAGCCTTGTGACGCTCCGATCCGAGTTCTTGCCCCACCGCGACCGTCTCCAGGCGATGACGCCGATCGTCACTCCGACCGTGTCGATGACGACGTCGTACCAGGCCGCGTGACGGCCACGGACGAAGTGCTGGTGGAACTCGTCGCTTGCCGCGTAGAGACCCCCGGCGAGGATCGCGAGCTCCGGCCGGGCGAGGGCCCTCACGAGGAGAGCGCCGAGAACGGCGTATTCGGTCAGGTGCGCGAGCTTACGGAGGACGAGATCCCAGGTGCCAAGACCTGTCCCGAGGCTCGGGATCGACGAGAACGCGAAGATCACCGCCGCCATGAGAACGACCGGAGCCCACGCCCGGATTCCTGCTGCCGACACCGTACGATGATAGGCTCCGCCGACATAAGGGAGTGCGGTGAGGGAACCCGGTGCGAATCCGGGACGGTCCCGCCGCTGTAAGGGGAGTTGCTCGCCCGCCGAAACGCCACTGGCGCACCGGGAGACCGGCAGCCGGGAAGGCGGTGGGAGAGGGAGCCCCGAGTCAGAAGACCTGCCGCCTCCTCCATCTCGAACCCCTCGTGGAAGGAGGATTCGTGGCACGACGTTTGATCGTTCTCGTGACCGTCTTCGGTCTCGTTCTCACGCTCGCAGCTACGGCTCTCGGCGCGTCCGTCACGGTGCGCGTCGAAGGAAAGACCCAGTCGATCTTCGGATCGGTGCCCGTCAAGGTGGACGCCCCGAACGC
>JANOUB010000024.1:0-3596 GCA_031416615.1 Thermoleophilia bacterium | reverse complement strand
CCTAGGCAGCGCCTGCCGAGTGGTCGACGATGAGACTCCAAGCCATCGGCGCGAACAACGTGCTTCCGCTTCGCATCGGCGACCTCCTGCGCGCCCGCTGGCTAGCCACCTCGGCGGAGATTCCGACGGGGCGTGCCTTCGGGTCGGCGTTCCGCGACCGTGCCTGCGATGTGCTCACCCTCGTCGTCGCGCTTGCGGCGTCACTCCCGATCGAAGTGAGCTTCTTGCACTCCTCGCGCCCGCGTGCGCTGTAGCCAATCGGCACCTCGGAGCCCGCTCGCGAAGTGCACTGCGACGCGACCTGATCGCATGGGCGGGGTGAGCCGACAGTGCGCGTTCCCGAAACGTTCGACCGGAAACCGGAGGGGATGCAACGCCCGCGCCAGATGAAAGATCCGGGCTAGTGGTGCTGCCCGCGGGGCGGGCGGTCACGGGCTGATCAAATTGGGTCAGCCCCATCGCCTATTTTCCTGTCAGTACCATCGCCACGGTGAAGGTGCTGCTCGTCAGCTTCTACTTTCCTCCGGCCGGAGGGGGAGGGGTGCAGCGTCCCCTCAAGCTGGCGCAGTACCTGCCGGCGCTCGGGATCGAGACCCATGTCCTCGCGCCCGACGACCCGCAGTGGATCCACCGCGACGAGGCATTGCGCGTGCCTACCCAGGCGTGGGTGCACCGGGCGCGCTATCTCGGGCCGAGCGGCCGCAAGCCCGCCGAGGAGCTGCACGGCAAGCAGGGCCTCGCCCGGCTCTCGACGCAGGCGCGCCTCTTTGGCCGCCGTGCCCTCGTGCCTGACGAGAATGTGCCGTGGAATCTGACGGCAATCCCCGCTGCGATTCGCCTCGTGCGCAAGCACGAGATCGATGTCGTGATCACGACATCGCCGCCCAACTCGATCCATCTTGTCGGGGCCGCGGTCAAGCGGGCGACCGGCGTCCGCTGGGTGGCCGACCTGCGCGACTCGCCCGTCGCTCACGCCCATCGCCGCTCCGAGAGCGCTGCGGTGCGGGCGAAGGAGAAGGTGGATGTCGGTGTCGCGAAGCTCGTCGCCCGCTCTGCCGATGCGATCGTGTGCGTTGCGGACTTCATCGCCGGCGAGGTGCGGGCGCTCGAGCCGAGGGGGAGCGTCGTCACGATCCCGAACGGCTCGGACTTCGACGATTTCGAGGGGCTCGACTACGTTCCCGGCGAGCGCCTGCGGATTACGCACACCGGCAGCTTTTTCGGCAAGCGGGATCCGCGGCCGTTCCTGCAGGCGCTCCACGACTCGGGCTTGAACGCGACGGCGCGCTTCCTCGGCGACTTTCGCAGTACCGACCGCGAGTGGGCCGCGGAGCTCGACCTCGGGGACCGGCTGGACCTGATCCCGTATGCGCCGCGATCGACCTCACTCGCGTTGCAGCGCGACTCGGAGGCGCTCCTGCTCCTGATTCCCGACGCGGGCGGCCGCGGCAAGGGCGTGCTCTCGGGGAAGGTGTTCGAGTACCTAGCTGCGGGACGGCCGATTCTTGCCGCCGTGCCGCCCGACGGCGCCGCGGCCGACCTGATCCGCGAGACCGGTGCCGGGATCGTCGCTGCACCGGACGACGTCGACGGGCTCCGCGAGGCGCTGCTCGAGCTCGACCGCCGGTTCCACAGCGGCGGCCTGCCCGACGTACCACTCTCCGAGGCCTGGCGCCACAGGCTTGCCCGCTCGACGCGGGTGGAGGAGACCGCCGAGCTGTTGCGGTCGCTCGCATGAGGTTGCTCGCGTGAGGTCGCTCGGATGAGCCGGCGGCAGCCGATCGTCGACGCGCTGTTCTTCGCGACCGTGTTCACGGTCACTTTCGCGAAGATCCACTGGAGCGTCGGCGGCGACCTGTCGCTGTCCGACGTGTTGACCCTGCTCTTCCTCGTGGCATTTGCGCTGGGACGGATCGAGCGGCTCGACGGCCGATTCGCGCGCTCTGCGGCAGTGACGTTCGCGTTCTTCCTCGCGTTTCTCGCCGTCTACCTGCTCGGTTTCTTCAACCTCGAAACGGCGGCTTCGCTGGCCCAGTGGGCGAAGGGCATGGTCAAGTTCATGCTCCACTTCCTGTTCCTGTTCGCGGCTGTGGCGCTCGTCGCCCGGCGCGGCGAGCGGTTCTACTGGTGGGCGCTGACGGTGTTCTGCGGGGGCCTCGCGTTCAACGCGCTCTACGGGGTGCTCCAGCTCGGTGTCGCCCAGACGACCGGCGGCAACCTCGACGCTGCTGTGCTCTCGCCGCTGACCGGTGGCGCGAGCCAGATCAACGTCTACGGCGCCATCGAGGGAGCGAACGTCTACCGCCCGAACGCGCTCACCGGCGACCCGAACCACCTCGGCATCGAGCTCGTGATCCCCCTGCTCGTCCTGCTCCCGATCTACCTCCGGCTCGAGCGCGGCCACCGCCTGCGGGTGCCGCTGATGCTGACGCTGATGTTCCTCTTCCTGATGGAGCTCGCGACGCTGTCGCGCAGCGGCATGCTCGGACTCCTCTGCGGCATGCTCGTCCTCGCCGTGCCCTACCGGCATCTGCTCTTCACGGCGCGGTTCCTGCTGCCTCTCGCGGGTGTCGGTCTGGCCATCTTCGTCTTCGTCGCGCAGCGGGCCGACTTCTTCCAGACTGTCCTCAAGTCGCGGGTCGACACGAGCGGGAAGGGAACCTCGACGCACTTCGCCGTCTACGAGTTCATTCCCCAGGTGCTGTCGCAGCATCCGCTGTTCGGCCTCGGGCTGAACAACTTCTCGGTGTACTACGAGTTCGTCACGGGACGCAGCAACTTCGGGCCGCACTCGTTCTACGTTGCCTTGTTCGTCGAGACGGGAATCATCGGCGCGCTGCTCTTCCTCGGCTTCCTCGGCTATCTGTTCCACCGGCTCGCGGTCGGGCGCTCGCTCGGCCGGGCACTCGCAGCTGCCGGCGATACCGTGGCGGCGGCCCGGGTGCGCTCGCTCGAATGGGGCCTGACGGCGGCGCTCGTCGGCACGATGGCGGCGAACTTCTTCTATCTGACGATGAGCTTCTACTACTTCTTCGTCTTCGCGATGCTCGCGATCGTAGCGCCCGCCGTGTTCGGGCGGCGGCTCTCGCCGTCGTGAAGGTCTGTGTCTTGACGACGTCGTATCCGCGCCACTCGGGTGATGTCGCCGGGGGGTTCGTGAAGGACGCCGTCGTGCATCTGCGGGAGGCCGGTGTCGAGGTGGACGTCGTCTCGCCGGTTTCGTTCCGGCACTTCGGGATCGCCTACGGAGACGGGATTGCGAACAACCTGCGGGCCCGGCCGTGGCGGGCGCTGCTGCTGCCGCTGTTCCTGCTCTCGTTCGCGCGCGCGGCGCGGCGGGCGGCACGCGACGCCGACGTGGTTCACGCGCACTGGCTCCCGTCGGCCGTCGCCGGGCTTGCCACGAGCAAGCCGCTCGTCCTGCAGGCGTGGGGGTCGGATGTCGAGCTCGCGAAGCGCCTGCCGTGGCTCTTTCGGCCGGTGCTTCGCCGGGCGCGGGTGGTTGTGTGCGCATCATCCTGCCCAAGCACGTCGATTGCGCTCATTTGACGGCTGAGGGTCGCCGTAAGTGACGATGGCCGTCAGGCTTTTCGACT
>JANOUB010000023.1:0-3835 GCA_031416615.1 Thermoleophilia bacterium | reverse complement strand
CGCGTACGACGACGTGCCGCCGCCCGCTCCGAACACCGTCGCCAGACCGACGACGCTAGGGGCGTGTCAGGTTCTGTTACAGGAATCGATGTTGTTCGTGCCCATCACCTGACGGGCGAACTTTTGCGCCAGGAAGTTCATCTCGTTCGATGCCTTGGAGCAGGAGAAGATCCCGAACGAGGTGGATGTGTCGGCCTCTCGGGCACGGGCGAAGCCGGCGGCGGCACGGTCGAGGGCCTCGTCCCAGGTCGCGGTACGCAGGACGCCATCGTCGCGGACGAGCGGGGTCGTCAGGCGGCCTTTCGTCTTGCGCACGGCGCTCCTCTCGATTTCTGACACGCTCGTAGGGGCGATGCGAAGCCTCGCGCCCAGCGAGGCAGAGCGTCGCCCGTTCACGTCCGACGTCGACAGGATCGCTGTCGTCGCCTGCCGCGTCAAAGTGATCGGATCGACCGACCGATAGACGTGATCTATCGTAGGAGGATGGATCTCCGCCATCTCACATACCTCGTTGCCCTGGTCCGCGAGGAGCATTTCGGCCGGGCGGCGCGCGCGTGCCACGTCTCCCAGCCGACGCTCTCGTCGGGGATCCGGCGTCTCGAGAGCGAGGTCGGGTTCCCGATCGTGCGGCGCTCGCAGCGCTACGAGGGCCTGACGCCGGAGGGGGAGCGGGTTCTCGAGTGGGCGCGCCGGATCCTCGCCGACGTGGACGGTCTCGACGACGAACTGGGCGCAATGCGCGGCGGGCTCTCGGGGCGGCTGCGGATCGGGGCGATCCCGACCTCGCTGCCGTCCCTGTCACTCCTGACGACGCCGTTGTGCAGCAGCCATCCGGGGATCACCGTCGCCGTCCATTCGCTCAACTCGCGGCAGATCGAGCGCGGATTGCATGACTTCGAGCTCGAGCTCGGCGTCACCTACCTCGACTCCGAGCCGCTCACCGGGGTGCGCACGCTCGCGCTCTACGAGGAGCACTACGTGCTGCTGACCGCGGCGGCCCAGCCACTCGCCGCGCGTGACGCGGTGACGTGGGCCGAAGCCGCAACGCTTCCGCTCTGTTTGCTGACCGGGGACATGCAGAACCGGCGCATCGTGGACGGCATCTTCCACGAGGCCGGCGTCGAGCCGAAGCCGACGGTCGAGACGAACTCGATCTCGACCCTCTTCGCCCACGTCCGTGATGGGCCGTGGTCGAGCGTGATGGCCCACGCCTGGCTCCACGTCTTCGACGTCCCTCGTGGGATGAAGGCGATTCCACTCGTCGCACCCGCGACGACCCGCACGATCGGCCTCGTCTGGCTCGACCGCGATCCCGAGCCGATCCTCGCGCGCGCGCTCCTCGAGGTCGCAGCCGGGGTCGACCTCGAGCTCGCCCTCAAGCCTCCAGTGGTCTCTCCACCAGGATGATGCGCTCGGGCCGCGAGTAGACGTTGAGGCGGCCGTCGCGGACGAAGCCGCACAGCGTCACCCCGCGGTCGGCGGCGAGCTCGACGGCGAGCGACGAGGGAGCTCCGACCGCGACCAGCACCGGGCAGCCTGAGACTGCCGCTTTCTGGACGAGCTCGAACGAGAGACGCCCGCTCACGCAGAGGACATGATCGGTGAGCGGCAGAAGCCCGTCGAGGAACGCGCGGCCGATCACCTTGTCCATCGCGTTGTGCCGGCCAACGTCCTCGCGCGCGCAGACGAGCGTGCCGTCGGCGGTGAAGAGGCCGGTGGCGTGAATCCCTCCCGTCGAGGCGAACGCCGCCTGGGCCTCGCGGAGCCGCTCGGGCAGGAGCCCGACGACGGCGGCCTGAATCGTGAGCGGGCTTTCGACCGGGGGCGACTCGACCGCAATCGCCTCGAGCGCCCCCTTGCCACAGACCCCGCAGGACGAGGTCGTGTAGAACGACCGAGCGAGCCGGTCGGGATCGAAGCCGGGCGCCTCGAGCTCGATCGTGTTCGCGGCCAGATCGTCCGGCACACGGGCGGCGAGCGGCCGCAATCCCTCCGAGAGCGCAAAGCCGAGCGCGAGCTCCTCGTCGTGCCCGGGAGTTCGCATCGTCACCGCGACCGGCCTACCGCCGATGCGGAGCTCCAGAGGCTCCTCGACCGCCAGGCGGTCGTCGTACTCCTCTCCGCCGGGAAGGCGAAGCACGCGCACGGCGGCGGTACTGTAGGGCGGTGGCGCCTCCCGCTTCCGCGTCATCGTGCCGCAACCGTAGCCGTGTGGCCGCGTCGCTGCCTCCCGCGCAGGAAACGGCATGACCTCCGCGCTGCCGCCGCTGCCGCCGCTCCGCAACGCCGACGTGGCAACCGCGCGCGAAGCGTGGCTCGCTGCCGTGCGCCAGGCCGGTGGAATGCGACCGCTCGCGACGGAGACGGTCGACCTGGCGGTAGCGGCCGGCCGGGTGACCGCGCGGGCGGTCGTCGCCCGGCGCTCGTCGCCCGCTTTCGACGCGGCCGCGATGGACGGGATCGCCGTCGCCGCAATCGCAACGCGCGGTGCGCCTGTCACCCTTTCCGCTGACGCCTTCCGCCCCGTCGACACGGGCGACCCGCTGCCGCCGGGCGCAGACGCCATTGTCAGAAGCGAGGATGTCGTCCTGGCGACCGGAGCAGCCGTCGAGCGCGAGGTGGCGCCCTACGCGAACGTGCGCCAGATCGGCGAGGACGTTGCGGCGGGCGATCTACTGCTCCAGTCCGGTCGAAACCTCAGCCCCGCCGATCTGGCCGTTGTCGGATCAGCAGGGGAGGCGACGATTGCCGTCCGCCGCCGGCCTGTCGTGGCAATCCTGCCATCCGGTGACGAGCTCGTCCCGCTCGGCGCCGAGATCCGCCCCGGAGAGATATTCGAGACGAACTCGCTCATGCTCGGAGCGATGGTCGAGCAGGCCGGCGGGGTGGCGGTGCGTGCGCCGATCGTGCCTGACGACCCTGACCTCCTCACCGCGGCACTCGAGCTCGCTGCTACCGCAGCCGATCTCGTCCTGCTCCTCGCCGGCTCGGCGAAGGGCACCGACGACCACACGGTCGACGTGATCGAGCGGGTCGGACAGGTCGTCGTCCAGGGTGTGGCCGTCAAGCCCGGGCACCCCGTTGTCCTCGGGGTCGTCGGCTCGACTCCCGTGATCGGCGTTCCGGGGTACCCGGTCTCGGCGGCACTCGCATTCGAGCTGTTCGCCGCCCCACTGCTCACGACACTCGGCGGCCGCCCCACGCCGGAGCGCCCCCGGGCACGAGCCACAGCCCGGGCCGAGATCCGGTCGACTCCCCGGAGCGACGAATGGGTTCGCGTCCGGGTCGGGCGCATTGACGGCGACCTGGTGGTACTTCCGCTGCGGCGTGGAGCCGGCGTGCTCAGCTCCCTCGCCCGCGCCGACGGCCTCGTTCTGGTGCCGTCCGGCTCGAGCGGTGTCGCGGACGGCGACGACATCGAGGTCGAGCTCCTTCGCTCTCTCGACGTGATCGAGGCGGCACTCCTCGTGGCCGGCTCCACCGATCCGTTGCTCGACCATCTCGCCGGCAGGCACGATCTGCGCGCCGACCCCAATGGCTCCGCGAACGGCGCCGCGGCGCTCACTGCCGGACGGTGCCACCTCGCCCTCGTCGTCTCGGACGACATATCCGCCGGAGCGATCCCGCTCGGCGCCTGGGAACGGCAGCTCGGCCTGATCGTGGCTCCGGGAAACCCGCGCGGGATCGACGGGGTCGACGCCCTCGGCCGCCCCGGGGTCAGAATCGCCAACCGCCAGCAGGGCTCGTCGTCGCGGAGGCTCCTCGACGCCCTGCTGGCCGAGCATTCGATCGACCCTGTAGCCATCGAAGGCTACAGCCGCGAGGCGCGTTCTCA
>JANOUB010000022.1:0-3278 GCA_031416615.1 Thermoleophilia bacterium | reverse complement strand
CGATCAATCCGTCATAGGTCTGGCCGCTGACACTCCGAGTCGCTCCAGGCGTCCGAGCGAGAGCCGCAGGGCGCTGGCGGTCAATCCGAGCCAGCGGTCGCCGATCATCCGTCGCCGACGCGAGATTTCCCGCGGCGATGGCGGTCGCTCGGCTCCTCAGCTCCGGATGCCGGTCGTCCGCGAGAGCCTCCGATCGATCCGCCGAGCGCGATGAGCACGGTGGTCAGCGCAGCCACGAGCGCAATCCCAGAGGGTCGCTGCAGGAAGGCCACCAGCCGCCCGACACGGGGGATCCCGAGTTGCATCTTGCCGAGAACGTCTGCGTCGGTAGGGCGCCACGGGTCGACGCCATCCCTGTTATCGCCCTGAACAACGTATCCCCCGCTCGACGGGGCGCGGACGACACGGTGGACGATTCTCGTCCCCGCCCCAGGCTCGCCGCGCGGCACCCGGTAGACGATGACGTCCCCGACCGCGTAGGAGTCCTTGTGGAAGGCGGCGACGAGGTCGCCGGACGCGAGTGTCGGCAGCATGCTCTCCCCGGACACGATCACAAAGGAGGCGGGGCCGCCGAAGACGACGGGCCGTAACAGTAGAAACCAGGTGCCTGCGACGACGAGCGTGAGCGAGAGGGAGGCGGCACGCAGGAGCCGGGCGCGTGCGCCTGGGCGCCGGCTCGTCCGTTCGATCGGGGCTGCCTGGGTGGCTTCCATCGCTACGGGTAGTACGTGATCTCGAGGATCGGCCGCTGGGCTGCGGTCGAAAATTCGGCCGACCGGAAACTGCTCGAGCGAGCGGTAGCCGAGTCCTCGGTCAGATCCTTGAGCCGCCAGCCGTTGTTCGCCGTCCCGTCGCTGAATGCCTGCACATCCACCGTCACGCCCCAGGTGAGGGTAACGTTCGCGGTCGTGCCGGTCGCGACGCTCGAGGTCGCCGTCGCGGCGACCGCCGGCTGGTTCGTCCAGTTGACGGCAGCCTCCGTCCAGGTCGCGGTCACACGGTGGGCGTCGTAGGTTCTGCTCGCGGTCGGGGCCGTGCTCAGGAACAGCTTCAGGCTCGCCACGGTGATCAGCGCGTTCGCCGGGATCGAGCAGAAGGCGAGGCTGAACTGGACGAATGCTCGCCTGTTGCGCGAGCCGGACCGCGATTGAACGTTCAGCGTCGTGGCGGTGCCGAAGTTCGTGCCGGCGCTTGCCTGGTCGACGTAGCTGTCCGCGTCGGCGGCTGTGAGCGTGCAGGTGGTCGTGGAGATGCTCGCGGCACCCGTGCTCGTCGTTAGCTTGGTCGAGGAGAGTCCGAGCGAGGCGGCGAACGCGACCCCGGTCACGAGCACCACGAGGAGCGCTCCAGTGCCGAGGGCGAGGCGTAGCAACGAGCCTCGACTCCGGCTAGTGCGCGACATCGTCATGGCCCGGTGATCGAGACGTGGTACCCCGCGACCAGAGAGGCCGAAGGCTGTGGGCTCGTCGTCAGCGTCATCACGTTGTCTAAGAGGTCAGGGTCCGTCGGGACAGTCTGCGGGCCTGCCACCGCGATGCTGGCTCCCGCCGCGTCCGTGACGGTGGCCGAGAGGCTGCCGCCCTCGCACGCGGGATCCGCGATCGCGCCCACCGTGACGGCCGTCACAAGGCCGCGCGAAGTCGTGAAGCTCACCGTGAAGCCGCCCGTGTCGCACGCTGCGACCGCCGTGTCTCCGCCCCCGAGGGGCGTGCCGGAAATGCCGAACGCGGCAGCAAGCGCCACGGACGCGGAAGCGGCGGTCAACACCGCCGCCGCCCAACCGATCATCGATTTCACCATGAACCGCCTCCCTGGCGGACTTCTGCGGGAGAGGCGGGTCTCCTGCACAGGAGACCCGCCTCTCGCTCGCTCCTCGTCTTAGGCGATCACAACGTGGACGCCCAAAGTCAACGCCGCGGAAGGCGCATTCGTCATCGTCACCGCGTGAGAGATCGCCGCGCTCGTAGGAATCGCAAGTGTTCCGGTGCCGATCTGCGCTCCGGTCGTGTCGGTGAGACTCACACTCAGGGACTTGCCATCACAGACGTCGTTCACGGCCGCCACCGTCACTGTCGTGACCTCGTAGCGCTTGTCGGTCGCGTCCCAGCTGGTCGCATAGGACGTCGTGACGCCGTCCGTGTCGCAGGAGGCAACCGTCGTGTTGTCCGCTCCGACGGTGCTGCCCGTGATGCCGCCAAGGCTCGCAGCCATGGCAAAGACGCTCCCAAACACGGCCAGTCCAGCCGTGACAGCAATCAAGGTTCTTTTCATCGCAGTGATCTCTCCCTCTTTATGGCTGGCCGGAGAGTGCCGCTCAGCCGCAGTGATATACGTACTGGGATCATCGGGAGCTTCTCCGCGCCGCACACCCCCAGGATGGGTGATCTAACCTCGCCCCGTGGGTGCTTTTGTGGGGTACCCCTTTCGGAGGGATCCGTGACGCGGGACGCTCGAAACGCGCCGGCAAGCGGGGTGCAACGCTGCGAAGGACCTGCGGCGAATACCGGCCGGCCACGACAATCAGGGCTCTTGTAGGCGGCACGCCGATCAAGTCCGTGGGCGCGCCGCAGAAATCGCCTACGCCGCAGCAGACTACTCGCGACTTCAGAAACGTAAGGATGTCAGCGTCCATCGCCCCGACCGCCGAAAGGAACCATCATGAGCTCGAAGTCGACCGCCACCCCGGAGAACGCGCTTACCAAGGCCGAGATCGATACGCGTCTCGGCTCAACGGCGCTTGCTCGCCTTGCGACTTTTCGGGCCGACGGGATGATCCACCTGACACCGATCTGGTTCGACTGGGACGGAGAGGCGTTCCGGCTGACGCTCGGCGCGGGCCGCGTCCACCTCGAGAACCTGGCGGCGAACCCGCGCGTGTCGATCCTCGTCGACGAGGATCCCCGGCTCCAGCAGGGCCTCGCCGCGGGCGCCTGGGCGATCGAATGCCGCGGCACCGCAGTGCTCTCGAAGGACGAGACACTCATCCGAGAGGTGACGCATCGCGTACTCCTGAAGGCGCTTGGCGCGGCTGACGCCGAGCAGTACACCCAGCCCCTGATGGCCGAAGGGCGGACGATCGTGACGATCACACCCAAGGACTGGCACACCTGGGATTACAACAAGGTTGACTGACGCGGCCCTACGGCTGATCGCGTCGGCGGAGCTCATCGGAGATGACCCGGTACTCGCTCGCCATCAGCAAATCCTTGGGTCTCCCGGCCGCTTCCTTCATCGCGATCAGGTGGTCGATTCCCGCCACCCTGACCGAAATGCCGAAG
>JANOUB010000021.1:0-1850 GCA_031416615.1 Thermoleophilia bacterium | reverse complement strand
GAAGTGCAGAGGTCGAGGACGACGTGTCCGGGCCGCAGATCGGGCCGGCGGATCACGCGCGCCTCGGGCCGCGGGTGCGGCGAGCGGCAGAGCACGGCGTACGCGAACTTCTCGTCCTCGAAGCCACGTTCCGCGCCCTTGGCGATCCGGTGCGTTCGGCTCCGAGGCAGGCGTGTCGCGAAGTGGCACCAGTCGCCTTCGGGTAGCGGGCCAGGCGTGTCGTGCGGGCAGGGTGCGAGCGTCCACCCGCCCGCCCCGATCACCGCAGCCCGTGCGGCGAGCACGCGCCCGTACCCCGGGGTCGTCCCAGGCTCGACGATTACGAGCGTGTCGGCCGTCCGTGTCCACGCGTGGTGGACGAAGCCGTCGAGATCCTTCGGCTCGAGCTCGCCGATCACGTACGAAGCGACCACGAGATCCGCCTGCAGGCCGGCCGCTCCCACGTCGCCAACTATCCAGCTTGCCTGCCCCAAAGCCTCCCGTCCAGGCGCCGCGAGCGCCTTGCCCGCACGCACCATCTCCGGCTCCGCCTCCACGAGCGTCACGGCCGCGATATCGGGCCACGTCTCGACGGCGGCCCAGGACGCGATTCCCGGGCCGGCGCCGAGATCGAGTACCGACGCCGGCACCCAGTCTGGCCGGGCGAGACGGATCTGGCGGAAGACCTCTGCGGCCGCGGCATACGTCGCCGGTGCGCGCGTGGCCATGTAGGCCGCGACGTCCTCGGTGCCCCGCGCCGCCCGAGTCGCCTGCGGGGCGCCCGCGCGATACGCCTCCGAGAGCCGTTGCGCCGCTTGCTCGACCCGGCGATGGTCGGCCCGGGCTACCAGCTGTTCGATGCCGTCGCGCAGCGCGGCGGGGAGCGTCACGGTGGAATCATCCGTCGCGGGAATCCCAGGGACTGAGGGTCGGCACATCGAGGTCGGCGAGCGACCTCGCCTCGCGGGTGACGAGGGTCAGCCCTAAACCCCGGCCGTCGCGAGCATGATCCCGTCGGCCACAGGCAATGGTCGGCGGGCCGAGAGGCGCCCCCACGCATCTGCCACCGCCGCCGTAACGGGGAGAAGTCTGTCGGCGTATGCAGCGACGAGTCCGTCAAGCCACTCGTCGAGCGCTCGAGCACGGTCGGGCTCGCGGGGCCGCAGGAACTCGATGCCACGTCGAATCTCGCCGGCAACGAGCACGCTCAGGTGCAGATCCACGGACGCGACGCCCTCGAGCCACGCTTCGACCTTCGGGTCGGGGCGCGCGCGCCGGAACTCCGAGACGACGTTGGTGTCGAGGAGGAACGCCACTCAACGGTCGAGCCCGGCAGAGCGTGGAAGGTCGTGTGCCCGGTCGAGATCGAGACCCTCCAGGGACAGGCCCGAGACGAGGTAGCCCTTGAAGCCGTCGTCGGCCGTGAGCTTGCGGTAGTCCCGCACCGAGACGACGACGGCGGTCTCTCTGCCGCGTCGGCTGATCACCTGTGGGCCTTCGGCGACCGCGCGGTCGACCAACTCGGAGCGTTTCTGCTTCGCGGTTTGTAACTGCCAGATCATGCACACCCAGTCTACTTCCCCCACTGAGCCGTCCCGCCTTCGCCGCGGCGTTTTCGCGGGGGAAGTAGCTAGGATCGGCGCATGGTCGGGAGATTCGAGGGCAAGCAGGCGCTGATCCTGGGGGTCGCCAACAAGCGGTCGATCGCCTGGGCGATCGCCAGGCGCCTCCACGACGAGGGCGCCGAGCTTGCGTTCACCTTCCAGGGAGAGCGGATCGAGAAGGGCGTGCGTGAACTTGCCGACTCGGTCGGCGCGAAGCTCATTACCGAATGTGACGTGCGCTCGGACGACGACGTGGCGCGCGTGTTC
>JANOUB010000020.1:0-2970 GCA_031416615.1 Thermoleophilia bacterium | reverse complement strand
GACGCCCTCGGCGTCGACGATCGTGATCGGCCCCGTGACCTTCAACGGCCCGTTCTCGCGTACGGTGATGGTCACGTCACTCATGCAGCGACTCTAGCCTCGATCGTGCAGCTGGCGCGGGCGGGGTGCCGTCTGCGAGGGCCCGCGACGTCGAGTCTCTAGACTTCCGTTCTCGCATGGGCCTCCGCATCTGCTTCGTCACGCCGTTCTCATGGTCGCAACCGCACGACGTCAACGAGCACGTTCGCGGTGCGGCGGAGGCGCTGCGGCGGCGCGGCCACACGGTGACGATCATTGCACCCTCGTCCCGCGCTGCCGACCTCCTCGAGGGTCGGCGAGCGTTGCAGCGGGGCGTGGTCGGGGACGTCGTGGCAATCGGAGCGGCGGTGCCCACATCCTTGACGGAGAGAGTTGCACTGCCGATGGGCGTCCGGGCCAATCTCGCGGCCACCCTGGCAATCGGCGCGTTCGATGTCGTTCACGGCTTCGAGCCGGGCCTCCCGAGCCTTTCCTCCGCGGCATTGCTGGAGGCGGAGACGACGACGGCCGCCACATTCTTCTCCACCGAGCGCATCGCCGTCCCGCCCCGCAAGCACCAGCGGGCGAAGCTGCTCGCCCGCGTCGATGCGCTGCTCGGCACGTCCGGCGAAGCCATCGAGCGCGCATCGGAAAGGTTCCCCGGCGACTACGAGACGATCCCCCTTGGAGTCAACTCTTCGATGTTCGCCTCGTCGGTGAAGCGGAAGCTGATCGTTGCGGAGCTTGCCCCCGGCCAGAGCGCAGTCGCCAGGGCACTGCTGCGGTTGCTGCCCGCGCTGCCGGGCTGGGAGGTCGTGCTGGCGCGCACGGCGCCCCTCACGCGCCGGCCGACGATCCCCGCTGCTCTCCGTGACCGGGCGCGAACACGATCACTCGCGAAACCAGATGCACGACGTGCCACGCTCGCCGAGGCGGCGATCTTCGTACCTGCTCCCGGCGGCAGCGCGCGATTGTTGCTCGAGGCGAAGTCCTGCGGTTGCGCAATCGCCGACCCTGCAGGACTTGCCGACCAGCCCGAGCTTGCCGCAGCGGCTGTGGCGCGACTTGCCGAGGACAACGCACTCCGAGCAGGCGCCGGTGCGGAGGCCCGATCGCAGGCCGCGACCTGTGATTTCGATCAGCTCGCCGAGCGACTCGAGAGCGTCTACGCAAAGGTGACCGACCGGCGACGACCGCCCTCGGATAGGGCTCACCTCGACGGCGATCCGCTCGGTGATCGCGACTGGATCGTTGTCGATCTCCATATGCACACTCACCGGTCACACGACTGCTCGATCGAACCGCAGGCGCTGATCGCGCACGCGGAGGCAGAGGGGCTCGGGGCGATCGCGGTCACCGACCACAACGTCTTCGGAGGCGCTCTCGAGACCGTCGGGCTCGCGCGCGACCGGGAGCTGATCGTGATTCCAGGTGAGGAGGTCAAGACGGACAGCCAGGGCGAGGTGATCGGCCTCTTCCTGCGGGAGGAGATCCCACGGGGGATGACGTTCGCGGAGACGATCGCAGCGATTCGGGAGCAGGAGGGGATCGTCTATGTCCCCCACCCGTTCGACAGGATGCACTCGATTCCGTCGGCTGCGACGCTCCTGCGCCATGTCGCAGAGATCGACGTGTTCGAGGTATACAACGCTCGGCTGCTCTTCGACGCCTATAACGATGAGGCGCTGCGGTTTCAACGAAAGTACGGGCTTCTCGCCGGCGCCGGCTCTGACGCTCACGTGCTGCAGGGCGTTGGCACGGGTGCTCTCCGGATGCGCCGTTTTGACGGGCCCGAGGAGTTTCTCCTCTCACTCCGTAGCGCCGAGGTGCTGCGGAGACCGAAGTCGCTGGCCTACCTCCAATCGCTCAAGTGGGCCGCGCAAGTCAAGGAGAAGGTCCGCTAGAGCAGAAGGTGGTGGGGCCTCCCGTGACGACTGCTCTGCCCACCGACGAGATCTACGAACGCTATCTCCGGAAGGCGATTGGCGAGATCAACGATCTGCAGCACGAGCTCCTCGCCCTCGCCGACGAGACGCATGTTCCCGTGCTGGGATCGGGACATCCGTTGGCCGACGTCTTTCTGTTGAAGCACGCGCCCCAGCAGGCGGAGATCACGGAGGGGGTCGCGTTCTTCGGTAGGTCGGGGAACGCGCTGCTGAAGTCGCTACAGCGGCTCGATGTCGATCCGCTCGCGATCTATGGCACGAACTGCCTCAAGTTCGGCACGGAGGAGGACGAGCAGGCGACGCCGTGGCTCGCGCGCGAGCTCCACATCGTGCAGCCCAAGCTGCTGGTCGTGATGGGCGAGGCCGCAGTGGAGTTCCTCGACGCGCTGCAGTTCCCGCTCGCCGACCAGCTTGCCGACGCGGAGACGGGGGTCGTGCGGCGCCTCACGCCGACGATCGAGGGGCTCGTGACGCCCGACATCGACATCGCACTCGACGACCAGGCGGCGAAGACGGCCTTCTGGAACGCGTTCAAGGCGCTGGGGCCGTGGTGGGCGGAGCTGCCGCCGTACTGACAACTCGGCGGACTGCGGCCCTCGCAGCTGTCGTCGCGACCTTTGCCGCCTGGGATGCCGGGGCCGGAGTGCTGCCTGATGTCGGTCGGTGGCCGGATGTCCTCGTTGTGGCACTGGTGTTGCTGCCGCTCGCCTTCGCCGTACCGTGGCTCGTTCTTCCCGCCGCCGCTGCCCGAGGCGTCCTTCCGATCGCCGTGGCTCTAGGTGTGCTCGCCGTCCTGCTCGACCTCGCCGGTATGGGATCTCTCTTCAACGTGGCGAAGCTGCTGGCACTGACCGCACTCGGCTTCTGGTTCATGCGGCTCTTCGAAGCGCTCTCCTGGGTAGTGCTGATCGCGGCGATCATCCCCTGGGTCGACGCGCTGTCGGTATGGCGTGGCCCGACCGAGTATGTGGTGTCGGAGCAGCCGAACCTGTTCGACCGCGTTTCG
>JANOUB010000019.1:0-2612 GCA_031416615.1 Thermoleophilia bacterium | reverse complement strand
GCCGGCCGACGCCCGGGAGACGCCGAGCATCTCGGCCACGCGAGAGGCGATCGCATTCGACGCCGTCGCAGGGCGATACTCGCCGATCGGGAAGGCAAGAAAGTAGATCGTCTCGAGGTACTCGTCGATCGAATGCCCGTGACCGTGTGCCATGACGCCACTCTACAAGGCGCTTGCGGATCGGGCAGGAAGGGTTTCGCTACTTGGGGGTCTCCGACCACTTCTGGTGAAGCAGCGCTTCCGCTTCGGTTGGTGACATTTCCCTGATCTCCGCCTCTGCTATGCCGACCCTGATGAGTCCCGCGACGACCCACGCGGGATACTCGGGCGCCGACTCATCGAGTGCAACAGGACGGTCTACGGGGTCTCCGCTCCTGATCGCGGCCCAGAACTCGTCTCGACTCACCTTCAACTGGTTGCGGAGGATGACTCCGAACACATTTGGCCGTATGACCTTGTGTACGGCCAGTGAGCGGTGCGTGTGTAGAGTCTCGCCGCTTGGGAGCACCTTCTCCCAGTGGTAGTGATCGGTGACCCCGACCAGGTCCCATTCGTCAGCCTTGCAAAACGCGTCGACATCACCCCATGTCGGGGCGGGATGGGAGTCACTCACGCAGCAAAGGTTACGGTGGATCCAGGGTTACTGCGTGACCCCGTTGGGCATAGATGCCTCGATGTCAGCATCCAGCAAGGCTCGATGCTCATCGGGGTGCGTGAGGGCAAAACGCAGCAACCACGGCTCATGCTGTGCTGCTGGTGTCTGCTTGTAGAAGCTCGGGCGCTCGAAGAATCGCTGAGCATAGTTCTGGAGCTCACCAGAAAGGTCATCCAAAGCGCTGTCGAACGAGTCCCCGATACCTACCACGCCTACTGGATCTGCAACAACAGCAACCTCCCCGTCGTCAAGCGTCACGTGCAGGGAGAAGCGGAAGGTTTCTAGCCACCGTCTTGCGTCTTCAGGTCGGACAAGCAGCATTGCCTGTCTATCACCGTGACGGTTGATGAGTTGCGGACGCTGTTCATGAACAACCTCATCCATAACCGCTGACAGAGCCGCCTTCGCGCTGGAGAAGGACCACGCATGAATGGCGCTCATGCGGGCGAGCCTAGCAGGCATAGTCATATTGGTCAAGTGACATAGATTGGTCAACCTGATCAGAGAAAAGACGGCAGGATCGGAACGTCAGAGGCTCCAGGGCCTGCGGTCGGCCGAGACGAGGTACAGCACCGGCGCCGACACGGCGATCAGCACGAGCGAGGGCACCGCGGCACGCGAGTAGGCCCCGACCTGCGTCAGCTTCCAGATCTCCGTGGAGAGCGTGTCGAACCCGATCGGCCGCAGTAGCAGCGTCGCCGGCAGCTCCTTCATCGCCGACAGGAAGACGAGCGCAGCGCCGGCGAGCATCCCCGAGCGGGCGAGCGGCGCTGTCACCGTGAGGAGCGTGGAGAGCGGGCCCCGCCCGAGCCCGCGGGCTGCTTCCTCGACGCGTGGGCTGACGCGCTCGAGCGCCGACTCGACGCCCGACAGAGCCTGCGGGAAAAACCGCACGACGTACGCGAACACGAGCAACGCCAGGGTCTGGTAGACGGGCGAGGCGTAGCGCGCCGCGAAGAAGACGAGCGAGAGCGCGATCACGATCCCCGGTAGCGCGTTGCCGGCGAACGAGAGCCGCTCCAACAGGCGCGAACGCCGTGACGGGTAGCGGAATGCGAGCAGCGCGACCGGTAGTGCAGCCGCGACCGCGCAGACGGCCGCGAGGCCCGACGCGCCGAGCGAGGAGAGGGCCTCGCTCCACGGCAGCTCGACCGCCCGGTCGTTGACGATCGCCCGCTCGAGCCAGTACCCGAGCACGAAGGCGGGCAGCGCCAGGAACGCTGTCACCACGAGGCCGCACCAGGCGAGGGCCGGCACGCGCCAGCGGCCGAGCGGCACCGGCGTCGCGCGGCGTGCCGCTCCCGGGTTCGTGCGGTAGAGCCGGCCGCGAGAGCGGACGCGCGACTCGATCGTCAGTGCGACCGCGGTGAGGCCGACGAGAACGAGCGCGAGCACCGCCGCCGGGGTGCGATCGAAGAGGCTGCGGTACTGCAGGTAGATGGCGCGGGTGAGGGCGTCGTACCGCATCAGCGAGACGACGCCGAAGTCGGACAGCGTGTAGAGGGCGACGAGCAGCGAGCCGAGCGAGATCGCCGGGCGCACCGACGGCAGCGTGACCCTGAACAGGACCCGTGCACGGGAGGCGCCGAGGCTGCGTGCGGCCTCCTCCTGCCCCGGGTCGAGGTTACGGAGCGCCGCCTGCGTGAGCAGGAACACGTACGGGTAGGTGGACAGGGTGAGGGCGGCGAGCGCGCCCCAGTACCCGGTCGGGTCGGGCAGCCGCTCGACGCCGAGCGCCTGCTGGAGCAGGCCCTTCTCTCCGAAGAAGCCGAGCAGGCAGAGGGCGGCGACGTAGCTCGGGATCACGAGCGGCAAGGCCGCCGCCGTCGCCCAGACGCGGCGGCCGGGAAGGTCGGTGCGCACCACGAGCCACGCGAACGGCACGGCGACGAGGATCGTCGCCGTCACGACCCCGACGACGAGCAGGACAGTGCGGACGACGAGCCGCAGCGTCTCC
>JANOUB010000018.1:0-3182 GCA_031416615.1 Thermoleophilia bacterium | reverse complement strand
CGCGATCGTGGGGACCGGCAAGGTGCCGTTCCGCACGCGTTCGGCAAGACGGCGACGCAACTCGGCGCGGCGAACCTCGGCAAGGGCCGCGTTGACGGTGTCCTTCAGCGTCTCGGTGCCGAGCATCTGGGCGACCTCGTCTGCGAGCTGCCGATCGACATCGATGGTTGTCTTCATGGTCTCAGGATATCCCAAAGGACCTTAGCTGGCTATCCGCCCCCGGGACAACCGCGGCCGGCGCCGCTCCACGAGTACCTGCAGCGGGGCTCAGCCTGGGAGGGGCCCTGGTGGGATGGTTCGGCGTGTCGGCGCGGCGAATCGATCTTCGGGCGCGTCGGCTCCCGTTCAGGACTTCGGTAGACGCGCGAGGACGATCGCCAACCGCTCACGGACGCCCGCCTGATGGGAGTCCGGCATGTGGTCGAGCCGCCGCTCGAGCTCATCCGGCGAGACGAGGCCCGCGGTGATAGCTGCGCTCGCGTAGGCGAGATCGCGGTCTCGCCCGGCGGCGAGCTTCGCGAGGACAAGATCGTGGGCCTCGAGCAGGTGGGCGGTGAGGTAGCTGTCCTCGTGCCTGAAACGGGGAAGGACGATGGGTACGAGGCGGTGCTCCCAGCCGACGGGCGCGACCGGTGTGTCCGGCCCGACGCCGTGTGCCCAATAGCCGAACGTGTCGTGGAACTGCGAACCTTCACCGAGGTTGCCGTCGATCTCGTCTGCGAGCTCTGGCGCGTTCAACGGATAGATGTCTGCTTCCATTGAGGTCGTCATCTCCTCCGGGATCTGCGCTGCCTGCCAGACAATCGCCTGGCTCCCGACGACGACGAACTGATCCTCGTCGGTGAGGTTCGCGGCGGCCTGGAGGATGTGGTGGAGTTCGTCCTCTTTCACGCGACTAACTGGTTGGCGGGAGCCCCCTCGTGAATGAGCTCGCGCAGCCGGGCGCGCTGTTGCTCGCTGAGGGCGGCGGCGAACGGCGTGTTCTGCCGAAGATCCCGCGACTCCTGGCTGTCGGTCGTGAGGACACTCACAAGCTCGGCTTGGGAAGAGCTGTTGAGGAGTGTCCACCACGCTGTGGCCTGCCGGATCGGCATCTTGCCGGCTGCTTCCCACTGCCGGAGCCTGCGTCTTGCCCTCCGAACGCTGCGCGAGTCAAGCTGGCGTGCCACGACGCGATGGTAGGCGAGGGAGACGAGCTCAGCACGGCGATGTCCGCCCTCGCCGAGACTCGCGAGCTCACCCCCCTCGAGGATGTCATCGGTCTCGAGAGTCGCCGCAAGCCGCCGACGCTCGACGATCACTGCCTTCAGCGCACGCTGATGCCCGTTCTTGCGCGCCTGCCGAACGTCGTCGAGGAGTTCGACGAGGTGCTCGGTCGGAACGGCGCGGCGGCCGGTGGGTGTCAGGACACTGGCGATCTCGCGAAGGTCGATCCACCGGTCAAGCGCCGGCTGGCTAACGCCGAGGAGCCGGGCAGCGGTCGCTCGAGAGACGGTGGCGCCGACGAGCTCGCACAGCTGTTCGATCACTGGCTCGAGCGTTTCGCCCAACTCGGGGTTCGTATGCTCTGTGGCGCGCAAGAGCGCAAGGTTTTCGATCGCCGTGTCAATTTGACTGTGCATGAGTACATTATAGCACTTATATTAAGCAAATAGGCGTTATTGCGCAGTATACTGCGCGAGATGCATGCGCCCGACGCCTACGACCTACGGGTCAAATGTCATGGGACGGCTGCTACCGCGTCCCCTCCGCGGCCTCCCACGTCGCGGGCACGCCCTGGCGGAGGTAGTTTTCGAGCGCCGCGACGGTCGCCCAGGTCATACGCGCGGCAGGGCGTCGTTGTGCCGCGCCTCCCGCTCGAGGTCGCGACGGCAAGCCCGGGCGCGGCACCCGCCACGTCGAGGGCGCGGTTCACGGCAAGAGCCTCCTCCAGCGCTCGCGCGCTCGCACGCCGGTCGTAGCCACGAGCTGTGGGATCGACCGCTCTCCATTGAAATAGAGACCGACCAGGTGATCGACCCCGTCGCGGCTGCTCTGTCGTGGATAGCCGTTGAACATGGTCAGGCCGACCGCTACGGAAAACGCGGCGCAAAGAGCTATGACTGTGCCCGCAAGTCGTTGATACGTCGAAAAGAGAAATGCTGTACCAATGAGAAATAGCGGGAACAAACCCGCTAGGAATCTCTGAGAAAAAGAGAACCCCGCATCCCACGATCCACCAAGTACGACATAGAAAGCAAGAGTCGAAAGAGATCCCATTCCGATACAGACGAGAACGGTTCTTGTCTGGCGATTACGTGTCCGCGCAATCATCAGGAGGAATCCAACGACTGCTATGAGCGTTAGAGGTGTCCACAAGAAGAGACCTCTATGCAAAGTGAACAGCATCTTTACTGGCGCCAGAACATCGAAGGAAAACGACCCGCCAGACACGATCCTCGGCGTCAGCGCCGCAGGAGGTTGGGCGAACGGGATCCCGAGCGCCAACGGGATAGCGACAAAAAGGCTGAACGCTGTCGCGGCCGCCGCCGCCGCAACGAGGGTGAGACGCCTTGTACCCAGTAGCAGCGTCGGAAGCAGGAGCCAGGGAACGAGCATAACGTTCGCATACCGAACTGTCGGCAACACGCCAACCCACAATCCCAGACGAACGGCAGAGGCAACCGTCTGGCCGCTAGCGAAGCGTACGAGAGCCAGTGCGGCACACGTCTGCATGAGGGCGTCGACCGAATGCGTGTACGAGGGCTCGAACACGACGTAGAACCACACTGGCGTGCCGAGAAAGACGGCTCCAATCACTAACGGGCCACGTGGAAGCGCAAGGTCCTCAAGGAGCTTCCAGCTGGCGTAAACCATGACCGATGCAGCGACGAATGACCCAACGCCGATGGCAAGCTCACCTCGATCGATGACCGAGCCCGCGACATAGAACGGAGCATTCCAGTACGAGGTGCCGAACTGGTATGCGACGCCAAGAGGCTCGTCGTACCCCAGTGCCCGACGTAGGAACGCCAGATACACAAGCCCATCGCCGAAGACGCGGAACGTGCCCAGCGATACGACAATACCAGCCGCCACGAACCCCGAAATCATCATCGGGCCGGACAGGAATCGTCCGCCTCCGTTGATCCAACCACCGCCTAGCCTCAACGCGTTCCCTCCGCTGCTTCCCAGGTCGCTGG
>JANOUB010000017.1:0-12099 GCA_031416615.1 Thermoleophilia bacterium | reverse complement strand
GACAGCGTCGCCAGGTCGATCGCGCCGGCCCGGAGGGCGGCGACGCGAGCCTGCTCGTCGGTCAGCACCTTCAGCGTGATGGCGTCCATGTACGGCTGGCCGGGCTTCCAGAAGTTCTCGTTGCGCACGAGCTCGACACGGTCGAGCGGGCTGAAGCCGACCATCTTGTAGGGGCCGGTGCCGATCGCGTTCCGGCTCACGTTGATCTGGTCGTAGAGGCCCTCGGGGACCATCGGCCCGTACCGCCCCCAGGCGAAGAAGCCGGCAATGCGGGCGTCCGGCGCCGTCAGCCTCAGCCGCACCACGTACTTCGAGACGGCCTGCGCGTCGATGATCGTCGCCGGCACGTTGGCGGCGACCGTCTTACTGCCGGGGAGCGGCGGGTCCTTCATGTTCTTGACGGAGTAGACGACGTCGTCCGCCGTGAACTCCTTGCCGTTGTGGAACTTGACCCCCTTGCGCAGGTTGAACAGCATCGAGGTCTTGCTCTCGACCCTCCAGGACTGGGCGAGCGCGGGCTTGATGTTCAGCCCCTTGTCGAACTCGGCCAGCGAGTCGTAGGTGTGCTCCTTGCCCCAGTGGGCCGCGCCGGGCGCCATCCCGAACGGCGCCACGGCCACCGGGTCGGACTCGAGACCCATGATCAGCCTGCCACCGCGGCGAATCTTCGGCGTCGCGAACGTGGCCTTCCTGGCAGCCGTGGCTCCGCCCGTGAGCGAACCGGCGGCAACCACCCCGACGCCGACCGCACCCGCCTTGACGAGCAGGTCGCGGCGACTGACTTCGCCCCCTACCTGTGTATCGGAAGTTTCTTTGTCTGACACTGCACGTCCCTCCTTCTCGTGAGGGTCGGCCAGAGGATCTGCCCGACCCGGGGAGCCTCACCCTGATGTCGTAATAACAGACGGACTTTTGCGCCTGAATGTTTGCAAGCCGGTCGAAAACACCTCAGGCGAGGTATGACTGGGTTAGGAATCGTTTCGGGAATCGATTGTAGAATCGATGATCTCGTTCTGGATGTCAACTGCCGGGGAGGCGATCCGCCTATGCCATGCAGATGCCACCGTCGATGTCGTACGCCTGTCCGGTGATCATGCGCGCCTCGTCGCCTGCCAGGTACACGACCATCGGTGCGATGTCCTCGGGCTCGAGGCGCCCGCCGATCGGTGTCAGCCCGCGTTCGTGCTCCTCGATCGTACGGCCGAGGCGATCGGCGTCGTAGTCGATGCGAAGGTCGTTCGTTCGGGTCCGCACGGGCCCGGGGCAGACGCAGTTCACGGTGATGCTCTCGGCCGCGTGTTCGAGCGCCAGCGATCGCATCAGGCCCAGCACTCCGTGCTTGCTGGCGACGTATGCCCCTGCATGGGGCGAGGGAATGCGGCTGTTGATCGACGCGATGGTGATGATGCGTCCGAAGCGTTGTGCCCGCATGTGCGGCAGCACGGCCTTCGACAGCAGATAGGGGGCAGTCAGGTTCACCTCGAGCGTCAGGTCCCAGAACTCGTCCCGGAAGTCGGCCAGGGGGCGAGGGTCTGCACTGCTCCCAAGACCGGCGTTGTTGACCAGGATGTCGATGGATCCGAACAAAGCTGCAGCTCGGTCGACGATCTGCAGCGACTGCGACCGGTCGGCCAGATCGCACTCCAATGCCGCAGCCGCTCCTCCCGCCCCGCTGATCGCGGCAACGACCTCGGTCAGCTCATCGCGTGTGCGCGCAACTGCGACGACCTTCGCACCC
This sequence comes from Thermoleophilia bacterium, assembly GCA_031416615.1. Taxonomy (GTDB): domain Bacteria; phylum Actinomycetota; class Thermoleophilia; order Gaiellales; family Gaiellaceae; genus Gaiella. Next base: position 10,361 of record JANOUB010000017.1, on the reverse strand, counting down.
GCGGCTGCCAACCGGATCGCCGTCGCGCGGCCGATGCCTCGCCCCGCCCCGGTGACCAGAGCCACGCGCCCGTGCAGTGACGTCATCGTGTTACTCCTTGCGCCCGGATGCCAACACCGAGAGGCACTCTAATCGCACAAGAAGCGCGTCGGTGATCTTCACTCCGTCGGTGAGAACTGCGCTTCGGGCAGGCGCACGACACGCGTCGTGCAGCCTTCGTCGTTCAACTCGATCAGGCGGTAGCCGGGGGGAGCGGTCGCAAACGTCGCGGTGTCGCCCACAGGGTCGAACTGCAGGCCGGTAGACGGCGTCGTCACGATCGTCGTCATTCCGACTCGATGTGTCGATTCGTGGTGGACGTGGCCACAGCACGCGAGCCGGATCCTCGCGTCGCGCACGATGAGATCCTGCAGCAGTTCCCGTCCCTCCAGCCCGATGCAGTCCAACCAGGTGCAGCCAAGGAGCACCGGCGGGTGGTGCATGAAGAGCGCGACGTACGTCGGCTGGTGTTCATCCAGCTGGTCCTGGATCCACGCGATCTGGTCACCCTCGATGTGCCCCGCAACGCTTCCCGGCACCTGCGTATCCAGCCCGAGGCACAACCACGCGCCCGCCCGGAAACCGAAGTTGATGCGGTCGGCGGCGTCTCCGCGGCTGCGGTCGCCGAATACCGAGCGCATCACGGTTCGATCGTCGTGGTTGCCCGGGACCTGCCAGAGGCGGTCACTCCATGGCTCGAGGATGGCCTGAACGGCGCGATAGGTCTCGGGGAGCTCATCGTGGGTGTGGTCGCCCGTGACGATGACGTGGTCCAGTTGCGCCCCCGACCCCTGAACGTGCGCGAGAACCGAGAGAAGCAACTCCCGGGTGGGGACGCCGTTCAGGCGCTCGGCGGGATCCGCAAACAGGTGCAGATCGGTTATCTGCAGGATTCGGGTCGTCGTCATCGCGTGCCTCCCGGTCATGCGTTCCCGGCGAAGAGGCGCCGGCCTTCGGCGATGCAGTGCTCGGTCAGGACGGGAAGGGCCTCTGCGCTGAAGGGGGTTTGCCACACCTGGTAGATGTTGCGGCCGTCCAGCTCGGGTGGGTAGAGGTAGCCCATCTCGGCTGCTCCGCTCGTGTTCATGACGACGACGGTGCAGTCGGGGAAGGCGCTTCGCAGGTCCTCCTGGAAGCACGAGTATGCCTCGTTGGGGTGAGCCACCAGCAGGCTCTGCCCCAGACGCCAAACCCAGGCCGGGAACGGGTGGTGGTCGCCGCCGCCCAGGCTGCTCACGATCTGGGTCTTGCGGAACAGGCGCTCTTTCAGAGCTCGGTCGTCGGTGGCGGCCGACTGGGCTTCGAGCTCGGCCACGGTCGGCATCGGTTTCAGCGGCAGCGGCACGTCGATCGCGTCACCGGACAGCACACGCGACGGGGCGAATGGCGTCGGCAGCCAGACGGCCAGAGGCGCACCTGACTCCGTCACCCCCTGGTAGCCGAGGGCCAGGCCCGGCGGCAGCATGCCCGAGAGCGCCGCGAGCGCGCTGAATCCCAGGCGGCGCCCATGCTGGTCGGCCACGGCCGGGTCGCCGACGTACTGATGGGCGGGGCCGAGCTCGCCGGAGGCTCCGTGCAGGAAGAGGCACGGAGCGCCCTCGGTGTGCTGCTCCACCAGCTCGCGCATGGCGCCGATGTAGTCCGGCGAGATCAGCTTGTTGTCCCACGCGAGGGTCGTCGGATGGCAGGCATAGTTGACGACGGTGGCCATGACACCGCCGTCGCTGTCGCGCGTCACCCGCCCGACCACCAGCGTGTCATCGGCGGGCTCGAGCGGGTTGTACCCGCAGACGACGCGGTCGCTGCCGGCCTCCGGGTCGGGGAGGTCGCGATTCCGGGCCAGGTCGCAGCTCCCCGTTGCCCAGGTCAGCGTGGCGGGAACCAGATTTGCGACGGCTTCGCGCCCGGCGTCGAGGATGGCCTCGCCCATCTGGTCGAGATAGGGGCCGATCAGCTCGCCACCGGGCATGTGGCTGCGGCTGGTCGCTGCCCACGGCGAACTGTGGGTGTGCGAGCAGTTGACGAGGAGCTGGCCGTCCGTCAGGCCGAGAGCGTCGCGGACGGGCGCCAGGATCCGCTCGGAGTCGGCGAGCCCGCCGAGGTCGCCCAGCAGAGCGAGGTCGATCCCGACGAGGAGGCGGAGCGGGTCGCGGGGTGCTGCCTGCAGCGCCAGCACCGTGGTGTTGAGGGGGCGATGGACGCCCTCTGCCAGGTCGTGCGTGGATGCACCCCACATGCGCGCGTAGATGCCCGCCGGCGGCGTCGTGTCACGCCTCGACACGCCCATCAGGCCCGCGTAGGCGCTCGGGGCAACTTCGAGAGGGACGGACTCACTCATGGGGCCTCCAGTGACGGGGTGACGAAAGGGAAGAAGGGAGGCGCTGTCTACGCAAGACGAAAAGTGAACTGCGACACGGTAGGGTTTCAAGCTATCGGACGAGCCGGCCACCGTCCACGGGTAGCACGATGCCATGGGCGTAGTCCGAAGCGGCGGCTGCGAGAAACACGACCGCGGCCCGCGAGGTCGTGGGGCTCGCTTCACCGCCCCGCCGGCAGGCGGGTGAGGACAGCCCTTGCTGCGCTGCGGATCGTCGTGCCAGATGTGGCGGTTGGCGAGAGCCTTGGTGAGTTGCGTGACGCCGCCCTTCGAGGCGGTGTACGCGGCGGCACCGAAGCCGCCCTGGAAGCTCAACACCAGGGCTCCACCCGGTCGATTTCCTCGAGCAGCCGCTGCGCTCCTGCCGCCCGCGTCGGCGGAGGCTCCCCATCTCCGCCCCACGTGTGCCATTCAGTCGCTGTCAGCGGGGCGTCCGGGCCGAACCCGAGGCTGTTCGGCGCAATCGGTCTTCCGTCCACGGCGAGGACCTGGACGGCCGCGAACGAGGGGTGTCCGGCCGGCACATCGACAATCCATGCAAGCGGCACGCCTTCGTCCAACAGGCTTCGCTGAAAGCGCCTCGTCTCTGCCGCGTCACGCCAGATCCGGCCCGGCGACTGCTTCGTCTCGAGCGACCATGCGGCGAGTGCGCCTGCAGCCTCGCCGATGTTCCACTCGACGGGGTGCAGCCGGTAGCAGCCGTTCGTGATGTGCGTCGTCCCGATGTTCTTCGCGGCCGCCACGAAGTTGACGACCTCGACGGGGATGAGAGCGCCGAGCGGAATCTGGAACGGCCGCGTGCGTGTGCTCACGCCCACGTCTTCCGGGCCCGACCGGTGGATATCGATCGGATACCAGCCGATGCCCACCGAGTCGGCGAACTGGGCGGCCCGCTCGCCGTGCTGGTACTCGGCTGACACGTCCTGCTCCACGATCGTCCTGAGGGCGCGAATCCGTCTCGCCTCGCGGATGTAGGGATGCTTCGACAGACCGTCCGTCGTGCCCATCACGTCCGGTCGGAGCCGAAGCTCGGGTGCGCCCATCCGGTCGGCTTCGGCCGGCGCCGCCGTCTGCAGCCAGTGGAGAAAACCGAGGCTCACGCGCTTGGCATCCTGCAAGGCTGCTGCCGCCTGCGACGCGGGGACGTCCAGGATAGTCTCGTCGCGATAGTCGTTCCCCGGCCAGTTGAACATCGTGATGTCGTGTGCCGAGACGTGGGGGAGCACACTCGCGTCGATCAGCCTGCGGTACGTCCAGAGCGAGCCCTTCGTACCAGGCATCTGCTCGAAGAGCCGGTAGGAGCGCCACCCGGTTTCCTCTCCGTAGATCTCACCGCCGTGCACCTCGATCGTGAGGCTGTACGGCTGTGTGTCCCGGTACTGCTCGTACTGCTCGGGTTTTGGTATGCGATGCACCTCGCCCGCCGCCATGCGTTCGAGGGCGAAGGTGTAGGTGAGGCTCTGGACACACCGGGGTTTCGACTCCTCGGGTTGGGCGTGCGGCTCACCGGTCTCTGCAGCCGACTCCGCACCAGTTCGATAGCCGATGCCGGCGAGTGGAAGGAGATCGCCGAGCTCGGTTGCATCGATCACGAACTCCGGCCGGAACCGCAGCAGCTGCGATCGGTCCAGATCCATGACAGTCACCGCCTCGACCCTGTCGTCGGAGGCGAGCACGGCAACCGGCTTCATGCGCAGGAGCACGCGCAAGCGGCCAGATGCGACGAAAGGGGTGAGCAGCTTGACGATCACGGCCACCGCCACAGAGGGCTCGAAGGCAAGATGCGTCACCCAGCACGATCCGGGGTTGCCACCGGCGGCCGCTCCATCGAGGCCGACCTCTCCGTAGTGGGCGCGGATCGCGCGCCGCAGCTCGTAATAGCTCGCCGTCCCGCCGAAGCTCTCGATCAGGTCGTGCTCGTCGAGTGCCGAGACGCCCTGTGCCGTCAACTGCCCGCCGAGCCAGTCGGTCTCCTCGACGAGACAGACCCGTCGGCCACGCCGCACGGCTGCGAGGGCTGCGGCAACGCCGCCCGTGCCTCCTCCGACAACCAGCACTTCGCACTCGATCTCCGGAATCGCCACGGGCTCCGGAACCCGCACGACCGCCGCCGTCGCGTCGCCGGAAGTGGGGACGCGCGCGATGTCGACGACCTCGTCGAGTCGGTGCTCTGCCTGCTTCCTCATGACCGGGTTGGGGTCACGGGGGATCCGGTCCGACCTTGCGGAGCGAGGCGGCGGGCGTGGAGAGGGCACACTCTGGCATCGTTTCCAGTGATCCTACTCGGTGGCGGCGGGCTGTGGTAGGTTCCTGGAATCGAGCCTGGAAAGGGTTCTAGACCATCTATCTGCACCAACGGGTGACCCGATGAGCACGACGAGTCTGACGATGAGCGAGGCGATCAACCAGGCTCTCCGGGAGGCACTCGATCGGCCCGAGCCGATGATGCTGATCGGGCAGGACATCGGTCCCTACGGAGGCGCGTTCGGCGTCACGCGCGGACTCGCCGAGGCGTACGGCGAGGAAAAGGTTCGTGATGCGCCACTGTGCGAGTCCGGCACCGTCGGGTACGCCATCGGGCTCGCGATCACGGGAGTTCGGGCCGTCTGCGAGATCGAGTTCTTCGACTTCGTCGGGGTCGCGATGGACCAGATCTTCAACCAGGCAGCGAAGCTTCACTACTTCACCGGGGGCAAGCTCACGGTGCCGCTCGTGATCCGAACGCCGATCGTCGCGAGGATGGGGATGGGGCCGCAGCATTCGCAGAGCCTCGAGTCGTGGTTCATGCACGTTCCCGGGATCAAGATCGCGGTTCCCTCGAACGCTGCGGACGCGTACGGGCTCCTGCGCACCGCGCTGCTCGACAACAACCCTGTCCTCTTCATCGAGAACGTCCGCCTGTACGGCAGGCGCGCGGATGTCGACACGGCCGGAGACATGATTCCGTTCGGCCGGGCACGCATTGCGCGTGAGGGCACCGACGTCACCGTCGTGGCACTGTCGGGCATGGTCGACGAGGCGCTGACGGCCGCCGAGCGGCTTGCGGAGCGGGGCATCTCGGTCGAGGTGATCGACCCGCGCACGCTGGCGCCGCTCGACATGGAGACGATCCTCGGGTCGCTGCGCAAGACGATGCGGCTCGCCGTCGCCCACGATGCCCATCGAACGCTCGGCGTCGGGGCCGAGATCGCTGCGCGGTGCATGGAGGAGGCATTCGACTACCTCGACGCACCTGTCGAGCGGGTCGCCTGCAAGGACGTCCCGATCCCCTGCACACCGAGCGGCATGGAAGAGGTCTACCCCAGCGCCGACGATGTCGTCGCTGCCGTCGAGCGCCTCGTCGCATGACGGCGGTGACGCTGCCACAGCTCTCCATCGCGATGGAGGACGCCACGGTCAGCCGCTGGCTGGTGGCGGACGGGGACAGCGTCTCTGCCGGCCAGTCGGTCGTCGAGGTCGAGACCGACAAGGCGACGATCGAGATCGAGGCGCCGGCCGACGGTCTCCTCCGGATCGTCGCCGCCGAGGGGGCGATCGTGGCCGTGGAGGGGGTGCTTGCGGAGCTGGAGCCTACGACGGCGGGCAGCACGACGCTCGGCGCCGGAGCACACGCTGTCGCACCGCCGGTTGATCGCGCGCCCAAGCCCGCAGCGTCGCCCGTGACCGCGGAGTCGGACACGGGTGGCGGCACAGGCGTGCGGCCGGAGCCGACGGGCCAGATTGCGTCGCCTGCGGCGCGGCGCCTCGCGCGCGAGCAGGGTGTGGATCTCACCGTGCTGCACGGCTCCGGCCCGGGTGGTCGCATCGTCGCGCGCGACGTCCTGGCGTCCCCGGCCGCCCCGGCCCCCGTCGTCACCCAGGCCGGCGGCAACCGCATTCGCGAGGCCGTGGTGAGAAACATCACCGCCAGCTGGCAGCAGATCCCGCATGTTCACATCGGCGGCGAGCTTGCGGCCGACGGCCTGGTGCAGGCACGAACGGCGACGGCTTCGTCCGATGCCGGCGTGACCGTCACCGACCTACTGATCGTCGCGCTCGCCCGCGCCCTGGCGGAGGTGCCCGAGCTGAACGGGTTGCGCCGTGCTGACGGGTCGGTAGAACGCAGCGCGGCAGTGCATCTCTCGCTGGCGGTCGCGACGGCCGGTGGCGTCCTCGCGCCCGTCCTCCGCGACGCCGGCTCACGCACGCTTCGCGACGTTGCACAGGAGCGCCGGCGCCTTGTCGAGGCGGCTCGGCTTGGAACGGTCGACGGGCGCGACCTCGCCGGAGGCACCTGCACGCTCTCGAACCTCGGCGCCCACCCTGTCGACTTCTTCGCCCCGGTCGTGTCCGGCCCGCAGGTCGCCATGGTCGCCACCGGCCGCGTGGCAGAGAGAGTCGTCGCTGAGAACGGCCTGATCGGCGTGCGGCCGCGCATGTGGGTCAACGTCGCCATCGATCACCGCGCCGCCGACGGCGAGGCGGGCGGTCGCCTCCTTGCCGCACTCGAGCGTCAGATCGCAACGCTTCCAGGAGGGCTCGCATGACCGTTGCGCCTGTTCCTGTCGACGAGGCTGTTCCCGGCCCTCGTCCCGTCGCCATCGACGACAACGAGCTGCTTGCTCTCTACCGCGAGATGATGCGGGTGCGGGCGTTCGAGGACGAGGTCATTGACGCCTTCAGCAAGGGGCTGATCCCCGGCTCGACCCACCCGTGCATCGGGGCGGAGGGGATCAAGGCGGGCGCGCTCTCCGCGCTCCGTCCGGACGACCTCGTGTTCGCGACCTACCGTGGCCACGGTGAGGTGTTGATCAAGGGCGTCGATCCGACGGGCATGATGGCGGAGTTGATGGGGAGGGCAACCGGCATCTGCAAGGGTAAGGGCGGCTCGATGCACCTGTCGGAGCCGTCGGTGGGGCTCATCTCCACGAACGCGATCGTCGCCGGTCACATTCCGATGGCGGGCGGCGCAGCGCTCTCTTGCCAGTTCCGGAAGACCGGCCAGGTGGTGCTCTGCTTCTTCGGCGACGGCGCCTCGTGTGAAGGCGAGTTCTTCGAGGCGATGAACATGGCCATGCTCTGGAAGGTGCCTCTCGTCTTCATTTGCGAGAACAACGGGGTCGCGATCTCGGTGCCCACGTCGAAGAGTCAGGCCACGCCTGACATCGCCGACCGGGCGCGCGGCTTCGGGATGCCTGCCACGATCGTGGACGGGAACGACGTGCTCGCTGTGCGGGCCGCGGTGGCCGAGGGCGTGGCGCGGGCACGGGGAGCGGGTGGGCCGACCTTCGTGGAATGCAAGACCGTGCGCTGGGAGCGGCACTCGGCGTTCTCCGCAGGCGGCAGTGATCCTGTCGAGCAGCGGCTGGCGTGGCAGCGCGTTGACCCGATTCCACGGTTCCGGAAGTCGCTCCGCGCCTGGAGCGTCGCGACCGCTGAGCAGCTTGACGCGCTCGACGAGGAGATCCGTGCCGAGATGCGCGCGGTGCGTGAGGAGGCCGAGCTCGCACCCTTGCCGGCGCCCGAATCGGTGTACGAGGACGTCTACGCACCGTAGTGGCCACCCGTCCGCCTTGCCCCGTAGCCTGGCCTCCGTCGACGACCCCGACGGGGAGGTGCCGCAGTGAGCGATGAACGTGCGCCGCGGCGTGGCCGCGCCAGCATGCGGGAAGTGGCCGACCGCGCCGGCGTGGCGATGTCGTCGGTGTCGCGCGTGCTCTCCGGCCATCCGGACGTCAGCCCTGCGATGCGCGCCCGGGTTCTCGCCGCCGTCGAGGAGCTCGACTACCAGCCGGACATGCTCGCCCAGAGCCTGCGCCGGCGGGAGACGCTCACGGTCGGATTCGTCGTCGGCGACATCTCCAATCCGCTCTTTGCCGAGATCGTGACGGGGGTCGAGTCGACGCTCCACACGAACGGCTACTCGATGCTCCTGACGAACTCGCTCGGCGACCCGACGATGGAGGCCGCGCATATCGGGCTCCTCTCGCGGCGGCGCGTGGACGGTCTCGTGATCTCGGTGCTTGACGAGACGCATCCCGAGACGACCGACAGTCTACGGGAGCTCGACATCCCCATCGTCGTGCTCGACCGCAACCTGCCCGGGGAGATTCCGGTCAGCCGTGTCCTTTCCGATCATCGCAGCGGGATGAAGGCGGCGGTGTTGCACCTCCTCGACCTCGGTCACCGGCGCATCGCCCTGATCGGCGGCACGGCCGTCCGGCCCGCGCTCGAGCGGCGTGCGGGCCTCGAGCAGGCGTTCGAGTCGCGGGGCTTGCCCCCCTCCTACATCGTCGACGAGGGGTCGTTTGCCGTCGAGCACGGCGTGGCTGCGATGCGCAGGCTCCTCGATCTGCCGGAGCCGCCGACGGCGGTGATCGCAGGCGGAAACCAGCTGATGCTCGGAGCGCTCCGTGTTGTCGCGGAGCGGAGGGTTGTTCTGGGTAGCGAGATCTCGTTCGTCGGCTGCGACGACGTCGCGATCACCGATCTCTTCCAGCCGGCCGTGGCCGTCGTCCGCCGCGACAACTTCGCGATGGGTCGAACGGCCGCCGAGCTCCTTCTCGCCCGGATGCGCGACGGGGCTCCGCCGTCGGACGTGGTGCTGCCCACGGAGTTCGTTGCCCGGCCGAGCTGCGGCCCGCCGCAGCGGTGAGCCGGCCCTCGACATCGATGCAGGGAGCGTTGGCAGTGGTCGCAGCATGAGCATGCGCGCCGGAGTCGGGAGGGCCGACATCACCCCTCCTGTCGGGATTCCGGCCGGTGGTTGGGGGAACCAGGTGCACGAGATCTCCGAGGGCAACGATCTCGAGCTCTGGGCGACGGTGCTCGTCGTCGAGGGAGCCGACGGCGCCCGGGCTGCGATCGCGGACATCGACCTCTGCGTTCTCGACGACGCTCAGGCGGCGCGTGCCCGGTCGATGATCGCGCAGGCCGCGGATCTGCCGGCGGAGCTCGTCGCCGTGGGGACGACGCACAACCACTCCGTCCCGGTGACGGTCGAGCTCGGGGGAGCATGGATCCGCCGGAACCGTGACCTCGTTGTGCCCTATGTCGAGTCGGTTTTCGACGCGATCGGGCGTGCCGCTGCAGACGCCGCCGCCGCGATGCGCCCCGTCCGCGTGGGGGCGGGGAGGGGCAGCTCGCCGCTGGCGGTGAACCGGCGCATGACGAAACCCGACGGCACGGCAGCGGTCGGGCTCAACTGGGGCGGCGTGGTCGACCAGACGCTGACGGTCGTCCGCCTCGACGGTGACGATGACCGTCCCGTTGCCACGATCGTCCATTACGCCTGTCATCCGATCATCCTTGGCCCGGACAACACCTACGTCACACCCGAATACCCAGGCATCGTCAAGCGCGTCGTCGAGGCGTCGCTCGGCGGGCACTGCCTCTTCGTTCAGGGTGCCTGCGGCGATGTTGGGCCGCGCGAGCTGTTCGTGCCCGAGCTCTCGACCTACCGGCGCCTCGGGGCGATGATCGGGCACGAAGCTGCGGCCACGGCGTTCCGTTCCTCCTGGCGTGGGTACCGGCAGCGGCTTCGGGAGGGCGAGGCGTCGGCGTGGATCGCGTCGTTCGAGTACGAGCCCGACGTCGATCCGGACGGAACCGTGGCCGTGGCGCGCGAGATCCTCCCCCTGCCTCTACGTGACGATCTCGGCGATCCGCGCGCGTGGCGGCTCGCCGCGGAGCGATGCGAGGACGAGGCCTACGCGGCGCGGGCCGACGGCGCCCCACCCACGGAGGTGCGCGAGCTGACCGTGCAGACCAAGTTCGCTCGGATGCGCGCAGAGCGCGGTGAGGCGCTCCAGGGGCTGGACGCGTATCCGCTGCTCGTTCACGGCGTTCGTCTCGGGCCCGTCGCGCTCGTCGGCGTTCCGGTGGAGCTGTTCAGCGAGATCGGCATGTCCATCCGCGATGCGTCGCCCTTCGGCACGACCCTCGTCTCCGGCTACTGGAACGGGTA
>JANOUB010000016.1:0-2784 GCA_031416615.1 Thermoleophilia bacterium | reverse complement strand
GGGGTGCGCTACGACGCCCCGGTGACGTTCTGCGACCCCTGGCCTTTCGCGTTCAACCTTCTCGGCCAGGAGGGGTTCCTGCGCTTCTTTCGCCTGACGCTCTGCGCCGCTGAGTGGTGGCTCGAGCTAGAGCCGGAAGAGGCGCTCCTCTCCTGAGCCATTCGGCCACAGCCGCGTCTACGCCCGGTTCTTGCTTTACTTCTTGAAGTAATGCTTGTGGGCAGCGCTCGCTGTCATACGCTGATCGTGTCGGCAGGCGAATCGCGCGCGACCCGTGCACCCGTTCGAGAGACGAGGAGGACCGGAATGACACTGCAACTCGGCGACACCGCCCCCAACTTCGAGGCGGAGACCACAGAAGGACCCATCACCTTCCACGACTGGATCGGCGATTCCTGGGCGGTGCTGTTCTCGCACCCGAAGGACTTCACCCCGGTCTGCACCACGGAGCTCGGCTACATGGCGAAGATCAAGCCCGACTTCGACCGCCGAAACGTCAAGATCATTGGTCTTTCGGTCGACCCGATCGACAAGCACGCCGCGTGGGCCGCAGACATCGAGGAGACGCAGGGGACGGCGCCGAACTACCCGATGATCGGTGACGTCGACTTCAACGTCTCGAAGCTCTACGGGATGCTCGGCGCCGACGTCAGCGGAGACCCGACCGACCGCACCGCGGCCGACAACGAAACGGTGCGCAACGTGTTCGTGATCGGGCCCGACAAGAAGGTCAAGCTCATCCTCGTCTACCCGATGACGACGGGCCGTAACTTCGACGAGGTGCTGCGGGTGATCGACTCGCTGCAGCTCACCGCCAAGCATCGGGTCTCGACGCCGGTCAACTGGCGCAACGGCGAGGATGTGATCATCGCCGGGTCGGTTTCGAACGACGAGGCGAAGGAGATCTACCCGGACGGCTGGGAGTCGCCGAAGCCCTACATCAGGATCGTGCCGCAGCCGAACTGATCATCGCCCCCTCCGGGCGACGGCCGCCCGGGCGATCCTAGATGGTTGCGAGGCTCCCGGTGGGAGCCTCGCTCCGTTTCGGGGCGCGCCTCGCGCACCACGCCCGCCATCGCCCGGGCGCAGACTGAGCCTGGACCTGACGTTTCCGTAGTTGGCCGCATGATCCGTCCGTTCCATCCCCGATGACGTTCGTCGGCGCCCGGCGCAATCTAAGAACTGTCAGCGACGGCGGGCCTGCCTGGCTCGCGACAAGGAGGACATGATGAAAACCATCGTTGTCGGGTACGACGAGACCGAGCCGGCCCAGCGTGCGCTTGCCCGTGCCGCCGATCTCGCGGCCGCCTTTGGCTCCGAGGTGATCGTTACGAGCGTGGCCCCGGTGCTCGTCGGCTCGCGCGAAATGGGTGGCGTCGATCCGGTCGACTCACCGGAGTTGCACCGCGAGGAGCTCGACCATGCGAAGGCGTACCTCAGCGAGCGCGGCATCGAGGGTCAGTTCGAGATGACGGTCGGCGACCCCGCGACCGCGATCGTCGAGCTCGCCGATAGTTGCGGGGCGGACCTGATCATCGTCGGCACTCGCCAGCCGAACCTCATCTCGAGCATTCTCGGCCTCAGCGTCAGCGGCGCGGTGAAGCGCAAGGCTCACTGCGATGTGCTGACGGTCCAGTAGGGATCGTGGGCGGGTCGGAGGAGCACGTGACCGAGCAAGTGATGAGTGTCGTGGTCGTCGGGGGCGGCGTTGCCGCCCTCGAGGCCGCGTTTGCTCTCCAGGCGCTCGCCGGCCCTCGTGTAGGCGTCGAGCTCGTCGCGCCGGAACCGCAGTTCTACTACCGCCCGCTCGCCGTCGCGAAGCCGTTCGAGCTCGGCGAACTGCGCCGCTACGACCTCGGCGACCTCGCCGCCCGCGCCGGAGCCTCGCTAGTGCTCGGGACGGTAACCGCCGTCGACGCCGGTGCGCGCGAGGTGCACACTGCCGCCGGCGCCGTCCTCTCGTTCGACGCGCTGCTCGTCGCGTGCGGCGCGGTGCCGGAGCCCTGCATCGAAGGCGCCCTCACGTTCCGCGGTCCGGCCGACATGGAACACATCTCGGAACTGCTCGCGGAGGCGGAGTCCGGGTCGGTCAAGAGCATCGCCTTCTCGATCCCCGTCGGCGCCGTCTGGGGCTTGCCGGTCTACGAGTTGGCGCTACTGACCGCCGCAACCCTCGCGTCCCGCGGCCGGCAAGGCGTCGAGATCGTGATCACCACACCAGAGGACGCGCCGCTCGAGCTGTTCGGCCGGGAGGCGAGCGACGCCACGGCCGCGCTGCTGCGACGGCACGGGATCGTGATCCGCACCCGGGCGCGAGCACGCGCATTCCACGACGGCGGGCTTCTGCTCGCCTCGGGCGAGGTCCTGCCCGTCGACCGGGTTGTCGCCATGCCTCGTCTCGAGGGCCCGCGCATCGATGGCCTGCCACAGACGCGGCACGGCTTCGTTCCCGTCGACCGGCACTGCCGGGTCGAGGGCCTGCCCGGCGTCTACGCGGCCGGGGACGTGACGACCTACCCGGTCAAGCAGGGCGGCATCGCGACCCAGCAGGCCGACGTGGCCGCCCAGGCGATTGCGCACGCCGCGGGCGCTGACGTCGTGCCGCAGCCCTTCCGCCCCGTACTCCGCGGGATGCTCCTGACCGGCTCGGAGCCGCAGTTCATGCGCCACGATCTCGCCCACCCCGACGAGAAGCCGGTCGTGAGCCTCGACGAGCTCTGGTGGCCGCCCGCCAAGATCGCCGGGCACTATCTCGGGCCGCTCATCCTCTCGCTCGACGATGGT
>JANOUB010000015.1:0-2445 GCA_031416615.1 Thermoleophilia bacterium | reverse complement strand
AGTCCGGAGGACTCGACGAGCCGGTTCGGCGTGCTCCAGTCGGGCGTGCGCCTCGTCGTCACGAGCTCGAGCCAGCGGAGTCCGTCGGCGGCGAGCTCGAGCGGCGTCGCGCCGCGGCTGGCGGCGTTCGCCCAGTAGCGCTGGCCGACCGATGTCGTCGCCTGGCAGATGTCAAGCCAGCTGAGCATCGAGCGACGCGCGATGTGGGTCGCTGCGAGCGAGGAGTCCTGGAGTGGGGTCGACGTCACGGGTTCCTTTCGCCAATTGTGTTACCGATGATCGAGAGAGCCTACGGGCTTCGTCGGTCGGCTCACCCCGAACCGCCTCAGCCGGTCACCACGGTTCGGGCCGACGGGTGCAGCAGCGGCACGAGCGGCAGCCAGCCAGCGTGGAGCACCGCGACGAGCGAGGGCGGGGTGAGCAGAGTCGCTCGTCCGTCGGCCGGGCGCGGTACGGACGCGTCATAGCCGGCGGGCGTCCAGCGCAGCAGCCGATCGGCGTCCACGAGGTACGGGGCGTCGTCGTGCAGCACGAACGCGCCGTCCGGCAACATGGCGAACGGCACGTCGTGACGCCGCTGCGCGCGGGAGCCAGGCTCGACCCGCTCGGTGTGGAGCCGCGCGTCGATCGCGTCGGCGCCGGGATCGTCGCCGGGATGAAGCTTGTGCCAAAGTGTCACAAACCTCCGGTAGTCCTCGTGGCGGCAGAGCGCGCACGGACGATGGCCGGCGGCAAACGCGGTCGCCTCGTCGAGGAAGAACAGCTCCGTGAACCGGCCGGGCTGCAGTAGCTGCGTGCGCTTCCAGCCACGAAACTCGAGCCGGCATGCGATCCAGCGCTTGCCGTTGAAGCGCCGTCTGATCTCCCCCTGCTCGTCGTGCAGGCAGCCCCGGTTGCCGTACACGAGCCCGCGGGCCGGGTCGGCGACGAGGGCACTGAGCGGCGTAACCCTGTTTCGCAGCGGCATGCGGGGCCACAGTATCCGCGGTAGCGACCGGTGGCCTTCGCGGCGGGACAGCATTGACCCGGCGGTTTCGCATCTGTTCCCCGAGATGCAACGCCCGCGCAAAACGGTGGATTCAGGGTTAGCTGCCCTGCCCCATGCTCCACAGAGTCCAGATGGCTGTGCGCAGCGTGCGCGGCTGACGCAACGTGGTGACGACGGCGGAGGCAACGTCGCTCGCAGTCAGCCATTCCGCGAACCGAGGGTCGTCCTCGGTCCGACCCGCACCGACGGCGAACTCGGTGGCGGTCCCCGCCGGGCAGATGAGAGTGACGCGCACGCCCTTCTCCCTCAGTTCGCGGTCGAGCGATCCGGCGAGCCCCACCTGAGCGTGCTTCGTTCCGGCGTAGACGGCTTCGTCGTCACCCCCGCGGAACCCGGCAACGCTGGAGACGATGACGATGTCGCCGCCTCCGGCGGCGAGCATCGCCGGCAGCGCCGCCCGAATGGTCCACACGGTGCCCGCATAGTTCGTGTCCATCATCGTCGTCAGCTGCTCGTCCGTCTGATCGAGGATCCCGCCGTACAGGCCGATTCCCGCGTTTGGCACGACGGAGTCGAGGCGACCCCACGTGTCCACCGCGGCCGCGATCAGCCGGGCATTGTCCGCCGGAGAGCGGACGTCCATCGGGACGCCGACCGCGTTTTCCGCACCGAGCTCGGCGACGAGCGCCTCCAGCCGGTCGGTGCGTCGCCCGCCCAGGGCCACGCGCGCACCCTCCCCGACCAACAGGCGGGCGGTTTCGCGGCCGATCCCAGCGGTAGCACCGGTAATGGCGACGACGGTTCCGGTCAGATCACGGTTGGGTTGCACAAAGACCTCCAGGTGACGAAAAGGGAAGCTTGAACGTACCTACTGCAACGGCGACCATGACGCGAAGCCTGGATCCGGGCTAAGGTCAGCCCGCCAGGCAGACGAGGCCGAGCTCGCGCGGCGGCAGTAGAGAGAATCCGGCGGCCTCGCCGCTTTGACCCGGTCGGGGCCGCCTGCCGTAGTTGTCGCCCGATCCGGCCGGGGCCGGGATCACTAGACCGGGTGAACGAGTTGCGGATCCACAGACGGGCCACGGCATCTCGACGCGGTCGAGTTTGCCGCCCTCACCGTGGCGGAAGGCTCATCTCGACTCGAAGATCGTCACGCACAGTCCGACCGCGTCACGGGAGTGGCGTGAACCCGGACGATGACCCCGTCTTCCTTTGGCGTCGGCCGCTCGACCTCCTCGAGCCGGAGCATCTCGTGCGGGCCGTACCGGGTCGTGGGCGACCGTTACGCCGGCACTTCCTCTTCGTGCTTTGCGGCCGGCTCAGGCTGCTCGCCGGCCGCAGCCTCGCTGACGCGGAGCACGACGTTGCCCGTCTTCTGGCCGGTCTCGACGTAGCGGGTCGCCTCGACGACCTCGTCGAGCGCGTACCTCCGGTCGATCACAGGCCGGTACTTGCCC
>JANOUB010000014.1:0-5805 GCA_031416615.1 Thermoleophilia bacterium | reverse complement strand
CAGTTCCGGCGGCGTCGGCAGCGGCACGTAGGCCCAATCGAGCCCAATGGCCGCGAACCCTGCGTTCTGCATCAGCGGTGACAGCGAATGTGAGGTCGGCCAGCCGAGCAGGCCGACGAGCGTCGTCGTGCCGCGGATGGTCATGCGACGACGGGCTTCCCGTCAAAGGCGAGGTACACATCGCGAATCTGCCGGTGCACCGGCGTCAACGGGACGTCTCGCAGCTCGCGGCGTGTGACCACGCGCAGCTCGATCGATTCGTCGCTGAACTCGGGCCGGCGACCCGGCTTCGGCCTCACGACGAAGGCGAACGAAAGTACCGGCCACACAGATCCGTCCGTGTATCCGATCAGTCGCTGCGGATCCGAGAAGAACCCGAGGAAAGTCAGGTCTTCGACCTCGAGGCCGGTCTCCTCCCGGAGCTCCCGTGCGAGGCCCTCCGTCACCGTCTCGTCATCCTCGAGCGTGCCGCCGGTGAACGCGAGCGCACCGTCGTCGCTGCGGCGGTCGATCAGGACACCGCCGTCGAGCTCGACGATGAAGCAGACACCGACCTTTCGTGGTCGGTTCGGGGCGGGTGCATGCGGGTCGCGGTCCCAGCTCGGCATCCAGGGAGTATCGCCCGAACAGCCGACGGCCCGCCGAAGTGGGCCGTCAAAGGTGAAGCCGCGATCACGGGGAGCCACCCCGCATGCACTGCCAGTCTTACCGAGAAGTGCGGTCGGAACCACGGTCATGCTTGCGCGAGCCGCAGGCGAATCTAGTCGCGGTCGCAGGTAGTGCCAGCATTCGTCAAAGCCCGAGGATCACACTGCTGCAGTGAACCGCTCGAACCGCTCGGCGAGGAGCTCACGGTCTGGGCGCGACGCCTGTCGCCGCGGCAGGATGATCGCCTTCGCGTGCGCATCCTTGAGCAGCTCGAGCATCGGCCCGTCCTCCTCGTCGAGCAAGCGCGGGTGGACTCGTACCTCGTAGTCGGGCGACACGCCGACGAGGTCCTCGTCGAATGCACGATGATGGATCGAGCAGAGGCTGAGCCCGTTGGGCACGGCTGGGTTGCCCGAAACATCGGCGTCGCTGACGATGTGCGCAGCGTCGAGCAGCCGCTTCTCCTTGAGCCGGCAGATTGTGCACTGGTTCGAATAGGCCGGGAGCACCCGCGCTCGGAACCGCGCCTGGTGCAGTCGCACTCGTGTCTCGCGGACGGCGTAGCGCCGCTCGATGGGGCTCTCCGGGAGGAGAGGCTCGCGCTCGTCGTATGGGCCGACCATGCGCCCGGGCGTCAGAGTGACGCATCGGTTCAGCGGGTCGTCCGAGGTCACGAACACGGGCCACTCAGGTCGGTACAAGCCAGGCCGGGTGCCGACGAAGTAAACGATCGGCACCTGGAGCTGGAAAGCAGCCCGGAGCGCGCGGTTGTCAGGCTGGTCGATCGCGCCAGCGCGGTACGCGTAGATGAAGCCGTCCGGTGTCTCCTGGTCGTCGTAGGGCGACTTGTAGGAGGTGTTGACGCTGAGCGCCGCTCGGCCGACCTGAGCGGCAGCCTTGTAGATGCCCTTCTGGTAGTTGAGGAACGGGACGCGCCTGCCGCGGAACGCGAACCCCTGGTCGAGGCCACCGCTGTACGAGAGCTCCGGACCATGCTTGGCGCAGAGGACGTCGAGCGAGGCGAAACACGAGGAGCGGATGTCGTCGTCGCGCATCGACAGATAATGACGCACAAGGAGGCTCGTATCCAGACTCAGTTGCAGGCGTAGCCGAACTCGCACACCTTGCGTAGGAACTCGCTCTCGCTCGCGGTGAAGAAGTGCCGCTTCGTGCCGGGGATGCGGACGTAGTAGAGGTAATCGACCGCGGCAGGGTGCGCGGCGGCCTTGATCGAGGCGAGGCCCGGGTTCGCGATCGGGGTCGGCGGCAGGCCGGGGAAGCGGCGGCTGTTGTACGGGGTGTCGCTCGCGATCGCAACCTTCGTCAGCGACTCGGTGCCCGGGATGTTCAGCCCGTAGCGGATCGTGGCATCGATCCCGAGGGGCATCTTGTTGCGGAGACGGTTGTAGATCACCGCGGCGACGAGCTTCCGCTCTCGCGGAGCGACGGTCTCCTTCTCGATCATCGAGGCGATCTTGAGTACGTCGTAGAGCGTCAGTTTCTTCGAGCGGGCATACGATAGGTTCACGCGGGCGAACGCCTTGCGAAACGCGGTCAGCTGATCGGCGACGAGCTCGTTCCCGTTCGTGAACTGCGTGAACTCGTACAGCGCCGGGAAGAGGAAGCCCTCCATCGAGCCGCGCTGCCAGTCACGGACAAACGCCTTCGGCGGCCGCGCCCTGGAGACCCCGGCGAGATAGCGCGCGCGGGTCAGCTTCGGCGTCACGCCCCTCTTCGTGATCGCGATCCGGCGCACCGCCACCACGCGGTCTGCCATCTCCCGGACGTTGAGCCCTTCCGGGAAGATGATGCGGAGCCGCTCGACGGCCGGCACAGCTGCCGTCGTCGCCGGCGGTGGCGAGTCGGAGCCGCAGCCTGCCACGAGGAGCAGAGCCACCGCTGTGACGGCGAGCGTGAGCCGCATCATGCGCGCGCCTCGCGATCGAGCCAGCTCTGCAGCAAATGAGCCGCCGCCACGGCATCCTCGGGCGCGCTACCACCGAACCGCTGCGCGAGCGCGGTCGTGAATCGTTCGTCGGCGGTCTCAACGGGGACATCGACGACCGACCGCAAGGCGGTCACGAACCGCTCCGTCTCGGCGGCCTGCTTGCCGTGCTCACCGCGGAGCGTCAGCGGGAGCCCGACCACGATGAGCTCTGCCCCGTGCTCGGCGACGAGGCGGGCGACCTCGGCGAGGCCGGCGTCGGTGGCTGCCTTCCGGACGACGCAGACGGGCCGGGCGATGGTGCCGCTGGTATCGGAGAGGGCGACGCCGGTGCGGGCCGAGCCGTAGTCCAGCGCGAGAACTCGCACGCCTACTTCGCGATCTTCGGGCAGCGTTTCATTGGAGTTACTCCCCGGGGTCAGATGGCGGCGAGAATCAGGCGCTCGGCTTCGGCGAGCGCCTCCGGCAGCCGCTCCGGATCCTTGCCGCCGGCCCGGGCCATGGTGCGGCGGCCCCCACCGCCACCACCCACAAGCGCAGCGGCACCCTTGACCACATCCGAGGCACTGACGCGCTCGGCAACCGCGTCGTCGAAGTTGGCGATCAGAGTGACCTTCCCATCCTCGACGCCCCCGAGCACGACGGCGGCCGGGCCGTGGCGCTGCTTGAAACGGTCGGAGAGGTCGAGCAGCGCATCACCGCTGAGCCCTTCCACGGCCTGCACGATCAGGTTGAAGCCGCTTTCGGCACGGACAGCGGCTTCGACGTCTCCCCCGCCGCCGCCCTGCACCGGCTTGCGCTTCAGCTCCTTGCGCACCTCATCGAGCTCGGCGCGGACGGCGCCGAGCTCACGGGAGTGGCCGTGCAGGAGCGCCCATGCCGCGCCCGAGGTGACGGCCTCGATCCGGCGCGCCCCGGAGCCGACCGAGCCCTCGGAGAGGATCGCGAACGCGCCGATCTCGGCCGTCGAGCGCACATGCGTGCCGCCGCACAACTCGCGCGATACGCCTTCGATCTCGACGACGCGGACGATGTCGCCGTACTTCTCACCGAACAGCATCATGGCGCCGAGCTTCCGTGCCTCGTCGATCGGCGTCTCGAAGATGTGCAGCGGATGGTTCTCGAAGATGGCGCGATTGACCCGCTGCTCGACCTGCTCACGCTCGCCGGCGCTCAGCTGCTGCGCGTGCGTGAAGTCGAATCGGAGCTTGTCCGGGCGAACGGCTGAGCCGGCCTGCTTCACGTGCTCCCCGAGCACGTCCCTGAGAGCCTCCTGGAGAAGATGGGTGGCCGTGTGGTTCGCCATCGTCGGGAACCGGACGCTCCACGGCACGACGGCCTTGACGCGATTGCCGACGGAAAATCCGTCGCCGCGGAAGACGAGCACCTGGTCGTCTCCGAATCGGTGCAACTGGACGAGCTCGGCGCGCACCGCCGGGTCGCCGTCGAGCTCGATCAATCCCTGATCCGAGACCTGGCCACCCCCGGCCGGATAGAACGGCGACTGGCGCAGCTTGGCGAGGAATGTGCCGTCACCGAGATCCTCGTAGGCGTGGAGCTCTGTGAGCACGTCTGTCTTGTGGAAGCCGACGAACGTCGTTGGATCGGCGTCGCGCACGAAATCGGCGGCGCGCTGGGTGTCGGACTCGCCGCCGGCGCGCGAGATCGTCCGGTGCTCGGCCATGCGGGCACGGTAGTCGTCCACGTCGACGGGCTGGCCCCGCTCCTGCGCCAGCTCCACCGTGAGCTCGAGCGGGAAGCCGTAGGTGGCAACGAGCGTGAAGGCGTCCTCACCTGAGATCGCTTCGTGCCCCGCGAGATCGTCGAACACCCGCATACCGCGCTCAAGTGTCTCCAGGAAGCGCGCTTCCTCGTTGCGCACGACGTCTTCGATCTCGGCGGCGTGCTCGCCGACCTCCGGGTACGCGTCTCCCACCTGCTCGAGGACAACGGCCGGCAAGCGGTACACATCGCTGAGCCCGATCGTTCGCGCTTGCTGGACGGCGCGCCGGATGATTCTCCGGAGGACGTAACCGCGCCCCTCGTTGGACGGCGTCACGCCGTCGCCGACGAGGAACGTCATCCCCCGGGCATGGTCGGCAAGCACCCGATGGGCTTTGGTCGCTGCAGCCGAATCGCCATAGGCGACACCCGACTCGGACGCGATCCAGCTCATGATGCGCTGGTACCCGTCCGTCTCGTATACGGACATCACGTTCTGGACGATCGCGCTCGCGCGCTCGAGCCCGAGGCCGGTGTCGATGTTCTGCTTCGGGAGCGGGGTCAGAGTGCCGTCCGCGTGCAGCTCGTACTCCATGAAGACGAGGTTCCAGAATTCGAGGAAGCGTTCGCAGCGCAGGCAGCTCGGCTGGCAGTCAAGCTCGCCGCAGCCGTGCTCGTCGCCCCAGTCGTAGTAGATCTCCGAATCGGGACCGCAGGGGCCCGGGCCGCCTACTGACCAGAAGTTCTCGGACGCCGGCAGCAGCACGATGCGCTCGCGCGGCATGCCGACCTGCTCCCAGAGCCCGATCGAGACCTCATCGGGTCCGAGGCCGAGTTCGGGGTCGCCGGCGAACACGCTGACCCAGACCCGATCCCAATCGAGCGCGAGATGATCGCGGATGAACTCGGCGGCGAGCTCGATCGCCCCCTGCTTGAAGTACTGGCCGAACGAGAAGTTGCCGAGCATCTCGAAGAACGTGAGGTGCGATCCGTCGAGACCGACCTCGTCGATGTCAGGCGTGCGGAAGCACTTCTGAACGGTCGTCGTCGTCGGAGCCAGCGGCGGTTCGAGGCCGAGGAAGTACGGCATCTGTGGCTGCATCCCCGCCGACGTGAGCAGCGTCGAGCGGTCATCGGCGCGGGGGACGAGCGACGCGGACGGTTGGCGGAGATGCCCCTTCGACTCGAAGAACGAGAGGAATCCCTCGCGAAGCTCTGCGGTCGTACGCATCCCGCGATCGTAGCGCCCGGCCTTGCTGGACGGCTTACGCGGCGGTCGGCTCGTTTGGCGGCACGGGCGCCGGGGGTGGCTTCGCCACCGGATCGGAGCGCGGCCACAGGTCGGGCTCCGGTTGCGCCGCGGGTCGAGGCTGCGACGCCGGGCGGTCGGTCTCCATCGGCTTCCGGCCGGCGCTCCGCAGGTCGTCGTGCAGGTCGGCCTCGCGCTGGCGGGCTGCATTTCTTGCCGCCGTTGCTGCATCCCCGAAATT
>JANOUB010000013.1:0-1724 GCA_031416615.1 Thermoleophilia bacterium | reverse complement strand
GTCGAGATGTTCTCGCCTCCGGAGATGATGATGTCCTTCTGACGGTCGCGGAGCTCGATGTAGCCGTCCGGATGTTTGACTCCGATGTCGCCGGAGTGAAACCACCCTCCTTTGAACGCGATCGCCGTTGCCTCCGGGTCGTCGAAGTAGCCCTTCATGACGTTGTTGCCGCGCATCACGACCTCGCCCATCGTCTCCCCGTCGGGCGGAACGTCGAGCATCTCGGCATCGACGACGCGGATCCGGTCGGCGACGATGTTGTGAACGCCCTGACGGCCGAGGAGCCGCGCGCGTTCGGCCGCCGGAAGCGCCGTCCAGCCCTCCTGTGGCTCGCACACCGTGTACGGCGCGTACGTCTCCGTCAGACCGTAGACATGTACGAGCCTGAAGTTCAGCTCCTCCATCTTCGCGAGCAGGGTGGGTGAGGGCGGGGCGCCGCCGGTCGTCACCGTGAGCCCGCGCTCGACACGTTGTGCGGCGGGATGGGTGACGACGCCGAGCTGGACGGTGGGCGCCGCGTTGTAGTGCGTGATCCCCTCGCGGTCGAATAGCTCCCACATCGCGCCGGGGTCAACCTTGCGAAGACACACGTGGCGTGCCCCCATCGCGGTCACCGCCCAGGTGAAGCACCAGCCGTTGCAGTGGAACATCGGTACCACCCAGAGCTGCACCGACTCGGGCCGGAGGTTCGCCTGGAGCGCCTCGACCAGAGCGTTCAGGTACGCGCCGCGATAGGTATACATCACGCCCTTCGGCTGCCCCGTCGTTCCGGAGGTGTAGTTGATCGAGATCGTTTCCTCCTCGTCGAGAACGGGCAGCTCGAAGTGTTCGGGTGAGCCGCCGGCAAGGAAGTCCTCGTACGGGTCTCCGGGTGCCCCGGTGTCGT
Organism: Thermoleophilia bacterium; assembly: GCA_031416615.1. Lineage (GTDB taxonomy): Bacteria > Actinomycetota > Thermoleophilia > Gaiellales > Gaiellaceae > Gaiella. The sequence goes on along the minus strand of JANOUB010000013.1, from coordinate 838 downwards.
CGATCCGGACCGTGAGCAGACCTGCGTCGTCGACGAGGTGGGCGAGTTCGTGGTCGACGAACACCATCCGTGCCCCGGAGTGCCCGAGGATGCGCACGACCTCCTCGCGGCCCAGCCGAGTGTTGACCGAGACAAGCACAGCTCCGGCCGCCGGCACCCCGTAGTGCGCCTCGAGCATCGCCGGAATGTTCGGAGCCAGGAAGGCGACGCGATCGCCGCGATCGACCCCCGAGGCAACCAGCGCGGAAGCCAGACGGTTCACCCGTTCGTCGAACTCACGATACGTCGTACGCCGCTCACCGTGCACGACCGCGACCTTGTCGGGGAAGACGTAGGCGCTACGACGGAGGAAACTCACCGGCGAGAGCTCTGTCCGGTAGGGCCGCCCACAAGCGCCAGGCGTTGGAGCGGCGGAGTCCATCGTCATCTTCTGGTTCAGTCGACTCACGGCCGGAACATCGAACAGTACAGCTGCTGGGAATGTCGGGGGTGGGCCTCTGGTCGGCGAGTAGTTGGAGACGGTCGACTGCAGTCGACCTGGCCATCCGTGTTGCGAGCACGCCGACACTCGCCTGCGCCAGTGTTCGGAAATCTCACATGACGGACGCCCCGCTCGCGTCCCGAGTTAGACGAGGTGCAACTGGGAGAGCCCTCCCGGCTCGACCCGGGTCATGCGCGCCTTATGGCAACGTCCACCGCGTAGAGTCGGTGTGAGCCAGCGAGGCCCTTCAGCTCCACGTCACGGCTCTCGAGGAACTCGATATCCGAGCCGGCAACTAGGTCGTGAACGAGATGTGAGACGAGTACTTCGTCTCCGAGTGCATGGCTGGCGACGCGT
>JANOUB010000012.1:0-6691 GCA_031416615.1 Thermoleophilia bacterium | reverse complement strand
GCCGGATTCCGGCTCCAGATCCGGATGATCGGGTCGTCGAGCACGGTCTGCATCGCGTCGACGTGGGAGCGGCCCTGCACGCCGGAGCCGAGGATCGCGACGGTGCGCGCCCCGTCCCGGGCAAGCGCCTTCGTCGCGGCGCCCGACACGGCAGCGGTGCGGATCTCGGTGATCGGCGACGCGTTCAGGATTGCCACGAGCTCACCGGTGACGCCGTTGTGCAGGAGCACCGCTCCCTGGTGAGGGTCGAGGCCTCGGGTGGAGTTCTCGGGCGCAACCACGATCTCCTTGAGAGCGAAGAAGGGTGTGTCGCCTCCGCGGTAGGCGGGCATCAACCCCATCATGGCGGGCCCCGGTGGGCGCATGACGAAGCGAAGCGGATTGTGGAGCTCATCGCGTGTGAGCCGTGCGAGGACGTCCTCCATGGCGGCGACGCACGACTCCATGTCGAGCAGTTCGCGCACGTCGTGCTCGGAGAGAACAAGGACAGTCATCGGAAGACCTCCGTCAGTGAGTCGCGTTCGCCGGCTGAGAAAGAGATCGACATCGCCTCGACGGCAGGTGCCAGCTGGTCGGCCCGGCCCGGCCCGACGATGACCGCCGTTACCTCGTCGAGCGCGAGCAGCCAGGCGAGCGCGAGACCCGCCATCGAGACGCTGCGCGCTGCTGCCTGCGCTTCGAGGGATTCGAGTGCGTTGAACACTCGATCGGAGGTGTAACTCTCGTACGGCTCGGGCCGCAACGTCATCCGTGACCCCGGCGGCGGTACCTCACCGCGGCGGTACTTGCCCGTCAGCCAGCCGCCTGCGAGCGGGCTGAACGGCGTATAGCCGAGCCCGTGCTCGCGACAGACCGGGAAGACCGTCTCGCTGTCTCCCTGCTCGAGCAGGGAGAAGCCGTTCTGCACCCACTCGTAGCGCGGGAGGCTTTCGAGCTCTGACAGCTCGAGCGCCTCCGCGAGCTGCTCTCCGGTGAAGTTCGATGCCCCGACCGCACCGACCTTGCCGGCGCGGACGAGCCCGTCGAAGGCCTGCAGCGTTTCCTCCTGCGGTGTGTCGGGGTCGAAGTCGTGCGCCAGGTAGAGCGCCACGCGCTCGACCCCGAGGCGCCGCAGACTCGTCTCGAGCTGGCGCCGGATGCGCGCGCGATCAAGGCCGTGGTCATCGCCGTCGTCCATCGGGTTGAACGTCTTCGTGGCGATCACGATCCGGTCGCGGACGTCAGCGCCCTTCGTCGCGAGCCATTCGCCGATGAAGCTCTCGCTACGGCCGCCGCCGTAGGCATCGGCTGTGTCGAAGGTGGTGATGCCGAGATCCCAGGCGGTGTCCATCAGCCGGAACGCGTCGCTCTTCGCTGTCCCCTGCCCGAAGAAGGTGGGCGACGAGCCGATCCCGCCGAAATTGCCGCAGCCGAGCACGATTCGCGTGATTGCGACGCCGCTGCCGCCGAGGGGACGTTCCTCCACGCGGCCGATCCTATGTGGGATCGCCGCTCTCGGCGCTCGTCAGCGCTGGTAGTCAATGGGGCACAAAGGGCCCACGAACGTGTCGGGCGGGCCGGCCACCCATCCATCCGGGGTGAGTGTCAGCACGACCCAGGTGTGGTTCGCCTGCCCCTGCATTCGCGTCCAGGTGAAACTGTCGCTATCCGCCGTGAGGGGCGCACTCGAGGTGAAGAGCCCACTCGAGAAGCCTCCGTCGTGGACGGTGACGGCGAGGCGCTGTTCGAGCGCACCGGCTCGGGCGGGCGACCAGCGCAGGTCTGCCACGGGTCGCGGCGGCGTAGACGTCGTACAGTGCGGAGCTGACGAAAGATCTTGCGCGACCGCCGGTCCGGTGCCGACCACGATCCGCGACGTCGGCGCCTTCGACACGGTGCGAACGATCACCGGGGTCACGCCGAACGTCCGTGCGACCGCCGCCGCGTCGCGCACCTGGAGGAAGCGGGCGCGGATCCGCACCCGCAGTTCTAGCGTGAGGCAGCGAGTCGCGGAGCCGACGACGACGCGGAGCGAACCCGGCGCGCACCGCGCTGAGGCAACAGCCGGGGCTGCGGAAGAAGAAGTGGCGGCGACCAGCAGGGCGCCGACCAGAGCAAGCACGGCGGCACTCCTCATCTGCCTCCATAGTACGCGAGAATCGGTCACTACCGGGCGCTCGCCCCAGATCTTAACAAGTACCCCTTGACACGAACTGCTGTTTGCGAGATAACCACAGGCACAACCATCGAGTGCGGCAAAAGGGGAGCCCCACATGACCTTCCGTACGCTTTCGATCCGGCTTGCCTCGGTCGCCGCCACCTCATTGGTGGTCGTCGCCGTCGCAGGTGGCGGGATCGTCGACGTCAACCCGGACATCTCCACCAACTCCGATCCCAACGGGGCGACCGGCGGTCGAATCAACGCCGGGCTTGCACGCGTCATGGGACAGCCGAACACGTTTTACGCGGCGAGCGAGTATGGCGGGCTGTTCAAGACCACGGACGGCGCCGTGAACTGGACGCACCTCAACGGGCACATCCCCACGTTCACATGGGACGTCGAGGTCGATCCGGCCAACGCCAGCCGCGTCTACGCGACGTCGTGGTACGACGGCAGGGTGTCGTCACTCGCAGGCATCGAGGTGAGCGGCGACGCCGGTGCGACGTGGTCGAAGCCGGCATCGACGACGCCGTCCGGCCCCTACAACTGCTCCGCGACACGCAAGGCCGAGCCAAGCGCGTTCGGCATCGGGGTCGCACCCGACGCGTCGCAGAACGTCGTCGTCGGCACGAACTGCGGGGTTGCGGTCTCGCACGACTCCGGAGCGACATGGACGTTCGTCGATCCGACGGCTGCGACAACGGCATCGAACGTCTGGGACGTCTGGTTCCAGGCCGGCGGAATCGTCGATGCGTGCGGTGACGACGGCCATCTCCGCTCCACCGACAGCGGCGACACCTGGACCAATCCGGCGGGGTCGATCCCGACAGGACGCTGTTCGGTCACGGCCTCTCCAGACGAGAGCTACGTGCTCTTCGTCGTGGCGGCGGACAACTTCCTCTACGAGTCGGACGACGCGGGCGGTAGCTGGACGAACCTCGGTCAGCAGGGGGCGCAGGGGCGCGTGCCGTTCGTCGCGACGAACCAGCGCTCTGACAGCGGCTCAAACAATATCTTCGACGCGTGGTACTCGGACACGCAGCTGTTCAGCGCGCAATGCACGACCCCGAGCCCGCCTGCATCGGGTGGGTCGGCGCGCTGCCCGGCCGTCTCGACGTGGACGAACCGGCAGACGGGGGCACACTGGGATGCCGGCGACATCGCGTTCGACTCGGGGTCGTCCGTCGACGCATGCCCGCGCCTCTACACGACCGACGGTGGAGCGCATCGCAACACCGACCTGAGCGGCGGCTGCCAGAACCCCCAGTGGCTGCGCTCGAACGTCGGCCTGCACGCGCTGTTCCTGTGGTCGATGGCCGGCGCGGACAGTCCGGGTGCGGGCGAGTTCCTCTACTTCGGAGCCCAGGACAACGGCACGTTCTCCACCCAGACGGCGGACTCGAGCCCGCCGACGTGGGCGAACCCGAACTGCTGCGATACGTTCGACATCACGGCGGCGCCGGCGTGGGTGCTGGCCACGATCTGCTGCTTCAGCTCGGGAAGGTTCAACCGCTTGCAGCTCGCGGGCGCCAACTACGCGGCGCCCGCCGAGATAAACACCTATCCGGCCGGCAACATCGGCGGATTCACGTGGGGCAAGCGGGTGAACACCTGGGGCGGCAACAACGCAGTCGTGATCACAAGCTCCGGCATCTTCACGACGGCCGACATCACGGTGAACCCGATCGTGTGGACCCAGCTGCCCGCGTTGCCAGGTGGTAGTCCCTGCAACGTGCAGGTGGCGGTCAGCGGCGGCACACCGACCTTCTTCGTGCAGACCGGCCAGTGCACGGGTCGGGGCCTTGACAGCGCCGACACCACCACCGACCGGCTCTACTGGCACAGCGGCACCGGTGGCACGGGAGCCTGGACCCGGATCGACGACACCGACGGCATCTCCGGCGGCATCGGCGTCTTCGCCGTCGACCCGAACAATCCCGACAGAGTGTTCGCCTCGAACACCAACCAGGCCGCACCGCACATGATCCGCTCGACCGACCGCGGCGTGAACTGGGAGATCGACGCCGGCCTCGACACGCTGATGACGGGCAACGGGACATTCAAGTTCTTCAACTCGATCGGCCCCGTCACGTTCAACGGGGGTGCCGGCGCCCGCTTCAGCGGCTACGTCCAGCCCACGTTCATCGACGTCAGCCAGAACGACGGCGGTGTCGTCGTCGCAGGGGCAACGGATGCCGGTATCTTCCTGTCGCTCGACGGCGGGGGGAGTTGGGGCCTCGTGACCGACCCGAACGGCGTCACGAAGCCGCACATCCCACGACCGCGCGAGGCCTATTTCGACAACGAGTCGCCGGCGGGGACGATCACCGTCTACGTCGGCACGCAGGGCCGCGGAGTCTGGCGGCTCGTGCTCGAGGCACCGGTCGCCGACGCCGGCGGGCCGTACTCGACGCCCGAAGGCCAGGACGCTCAGCTGGACGGCACCGGCTCGACCGGCACGTCCCTGTCGTACGCCTGGGATCTCGACAACGACGGTGCGTTCGACGACTCCACGCTCGACAAGCCGATGTTCACCGCAGTGGGGCAGGACGGCGTCTTCACGGTTCGGCTCCAGGTGACGAACGGCGACGGCGTCGTCGCGATCGACACCGCCACCGTCACCGTCACCAACGTGCCTCCGACGGTCGAGAACCTCGCCTCCGACGGCCCCAAGCCGGAGAACACCGCGGTCACGGTGACCGGTCTCGTCCGCGATCCCGGCTGGCTCGAGGTGCTCACAGCCACGATCAACTGGGGCGACGGCGCCGGCGCCCAACCGCTCACGGGCACGCTCGAGAACGTGCGTCCTGACGCCACGCTGACGTTCTCCGTCGCTCACATCTACGGTGACGACGGCGTCTTCACGGTAACCGTGTGTGGCAAGGACGACGACGCCTCGCCGCAGTGCTCGGCGATCCTCGTGACGATCACAAACGTCGCGCCGACGGCGGAGATCACCGCGCCTGCGTCGACGACGACGATCAACGGCGTGGACGTCGTGATCACGAATCAGGGTGCAACCGTCGGCTTCGCCGGCCGGTCTACCGACCCGGGCAGCGACGATCTCGCGCTCAGCTGGAACTGGGACGACGGACCTCCCGTGCCTGACATCACAACGACGTACCTCAACGACCCGAGCATCAGTTCCGACCCGGATCCGAGCCCGTCGATCAACCCGAGGGACGTCACGGACGCGAAGAGCCACGCGTTCAGCGCGTGCCTCTTCGACGTCGACTTCAGTGCTGCGGATGACGACAGCGGCGTCGCGTCGGACACGATCAAGGTGCTCGTCACGGGGAACTCGACTGTCCGGTTCTCCGCCGGCTACTGGCAGAACGTCTTCCGTAGCCGAAAGAGCACGCCGTTCACCAACGCGCAGATCACGTGCTACCTCAAGATCGTCGGCTTCGTCAGCCTGGTTTTCAACGAGACGACCGACGCGTCGACGATCGCCAAGGCGTACGACGTGCTCAGGGTGGGCAGCAGCACGTCGGCGAAGGAGCAGTTCGACCGGCAACTGCTGGCGACGCTGATCAACTTCGCGAACGGCGAGCCGGACTGGAACGAGTTGATCGACACGAACGGCGACAGCGTCGGCGACACCCCGTTCCTGAACGTGATCGCCGCGGCGGAGGCCGTTCGCAACAATCCGGCCTCGACGAATGCGCAGATCGTGGCGCAGAAGGATCTGCTCGAGAAGATCAACCTCGGAACCGCCTGACCACCGAGGGTTGGGGGGAGGATCGCGACCCTCTCCCCACCTTCGGTGATGCCCTCCGCGCGATCCGCGATCGTGCCTCACCGGCACCCGGCTCTCCGCACCCCCAACCCACATCAAGCCTCTGGGTTCGTGTCGACGGCCAGAGTTCGCGAGAGGACAAGTCCGATGACGTACGTTGCTGCCGACGATCGCTACGACCAGATGCGGTTCAACCGCTGCGGTGGCAGCGGCCTCGCGCTTCCCGCGATTTCTCTCGGTCTGTGGCACAACTTCGGGCACGTCAATCCGCTCGAGACGAGTCGGGCGATCGTGCGGCGGGCGTTCGATCTCGGCGTCACGCACTTCGACCTCGCGAACAACTACGGCCCGCCGTATGGGTCGGCTGAGGAGAACTTCGGTCGCCTGCTGCAACAGGACCTCCGGCCATACCGCGACGAGCTGATCATCTCGACGAAGGCCGGCTACGACATGTGGCCCGGGCCCTACGGAGACGGAGGCTCGCGAAAGTATCTTCTGGCCAGCCTCGACCACAGCCTCGCCCGGCTCGGTCTCGACTACGTCGATATCTTCTACTCGCACCGGTTCGACAACGGCACGCCGCTCGAGGAGACGATGGGTGCGCTCGACAGCGCCGTACGGCAGGGCAAGGCGCTGTACGTGGGGATCTCTTCCTACTCGGCCGACAAGACGCGCGAGGCCGCCTCGATCCTGCGTCACCTCGGCACGCCCCTCCTCATCCACCAGCCCTCCTACTCCCTGCTGAACCGCTGGATCGAACCGGATCTGGTCGACACGCTCGGAGAGCTCGGCGTCGGCTGCATCACGTTCTC
>JANOUB010000011.1:0-4430 GCA_031416615.1 Thermoleophilia bacterium | reverse complement strand
CCTCGACTGGGTCGACGTGGGCGACGTGCTCACGCGGGCACGGGCTGTGAAGGATCCCGACGAGATCGAGCTGATCAGGGCGGCGATCGCGGTATGTGACGCGGGGCAGCGGGCGGCCCGCGCGTATGCAACAGCGGGCATTTCGGAGCTCGATCTGTGGGCCGTGATTCGTGGAGCGATGGAGACGTACGCCCAGGCTCGGCTGCCGGTGCTGGCCGACCTCGTCTCGGGCCCGCGCACACGCGAGGTAGGCGGCCCGCCGAGCACGAGAGCTCTGGCAGAGGGCGACCTCGTCCTCTGCGACCTCGTCCCACGCGTGGCGGGCTACTGGGGCGACTCGTGCGCGACGTTCGCTGTCGGTGAGCCAAACGCCGACGCACGCGCAGCCCACGCGCGGTCCCACGCGACCCTGGCCGACGTGGTCGCCGCGATCCGGCCCGGAGTGGTGGCAGGGGAACTGGACGCCCTGGCACGCGCGCAGCTCGAGTTCCCGCACCACACAGGCCACGGCCTCGGCACGAGTTGGCACGAGGAGCCGCGCCTCATCCCGGGCTCGACGACGGTGCTCGAGGCGGGAATGATCATCGCCATCGAGCCGGGGACATACGAGGGAGTAGGCGTACGGCTCGAGCAGGTGGTGCTCGTGACGGGCGCGGGCTGCGACGTCCTCTCCGGTCACGACCTGAGCCTTTGACACTAGTCCCGCAGAGGGACGAGGACCACCTCGAACAACGGGCAGAGTTCGACGTCATAGTGGGTGTCAAGGTCTTCAGCCTCGCTGGCATCCCCTTGCGCAGAACGCGCCCAGAGGAGAAGATCGACGTCCAGAATCCAAAGGAGGGCGAACGGATGCATCGCAAGCTCGGGGTCGTCGTGGCCGTTGCAGTGGTGGCCACGGCAGTGTTGGCAACAGCGGGGCTCGCCTCGCGATCGTCGAAGACGACGAAGCAGGCTTTTCCGACCGGACCGGTCAACCTGACGATGTCGTGGTGGGGTGAGCAGGAAGCCGCGGGCGCGAAGGGATGGCTGGCAGAGACCGTCGCGCTCTACCAGAAGAAGCATTCGAACGTGAAGATCAAGACCGTCCTGCAGACGACGGACGGGCTCATCCCGGCGTTCAAGGCAGCGGCTGCCGCCAAGAAGGGCCCGGATATCCAGTACTTCTGGGGTGGTATCTGGTCGCTCGAGGATGCCTGGCTCGGCAACACGAAGCCGGTGTCCGACTACATCCCGAAGTCCGAGCTCGCGCACTATCTGAACGCGAAAGAGAACACGTTCGGCGGGAAGGTCTGGACGGCTCCGTGGTACGTGCAACCCTCGTTCCCCGTCCTCTATCGCAAGGACGTGCTCGCAAAGGCCGGCGTCGCCGTGCCGAGGACCTGGAGCGCGCTCCTGAAGTCGTGCGACACGCTGAATGCCAAGGGGATCACGCCGATCGCCGGCGGCATCAAGGACGGCTGGTTCGGCGGCTGGCTGTTCTCGATCATCGGTGCCCAGGGAATCACGTCGATCAGCGACGTCCTCGACGCAACGACCGGCAAGGCGAAGTTCACCGACCCGAAGCTTGCGGCCTACTGGACGCGCCTGCAGGAACTGCGTGACCACAAGTGCTGGAACAACGACATCAACTCGCTCGAGCTCTACCAGGGCCAGCAGCGTTGGGTCGACGGCAAGGCGGCGATGACGGTTACCGCCGGGTCAGACGTGAAGAAGTTCGTCAAGCAGGTCGGCGTCGCGAAGGTTGGCGTGATGGCGATGCCCAAGTGGGGCAACGGCCCGTACGCCGGCAAGCTCGGCTCGACCTCGCAGACGGTCGGCATCACCTCCTGGACGAAGTACCCCGAGGTGGCGGCCGACTTCATCATGTTCATGCACAACCCGGAGCGGCAGGCAGCGTGGTTCAAGACGACCGGCGCGTTCCCGGCCGACGACAGGTTCAACACGAAGCTGATCACCCTGCCGCAGCAGAAGGTGCTCTTCAACCTCGTCAAGAACGGCTCTCCGTACCTGGAGAACTACATCCCGCCGGAGCTGGACGCGAAGGCCTTCTTCGCCCAGTCCCAGCTCGTGCTCGGCGGCAGCACGACCGCTCCGAAGGCGGCAGCGGCGACGGAGAAGGTCGCGCAGCGGATCCGGCTGACGCAGCGGAAGCTGATGGCGAACTTCAAGACGTGGTCTGCCTCGTACCGGTAGAGGCTTGATGGGGAGTCACTCGGTGTGCTCGGTGTCGGGGGTCGAATGATCCCCGACACCCTCGCTCTTCCCGGCCCGCGGAGACGGCGGCGTTTCCGGCCGGGCCGGTTCGAGCCGTTCCTGTGGATCGCGCCCGCTGTCGCAGTCGTTGTCTTCGTGTTCGGCTACTCGATGATCGAGCTCGTCAAGACCTCGCTGCGGTTCGACGGTGCGTGGACGACCGAGAACTTCCACGTCACCTGGTCCGATCCGACGTTCCGAACCGCGCTCGGTCACAACGCCCGGCTGCTGATCGCGGTGCCGATCCTCGTCGCGACATCGTTGCTCCTCTCGATCCTGCTCTTCGAAGGGCTGCGCGGCTGGCGCTTCCATCGCTGGGCGCTGTTTCTCCCTTTCGTGCTCCCGATCCCCGTGATCGGTGTCATCTTCGGGCAGCTGCTCCAGTTCAACGGGCTTCTCAACCAGCTGTTGCGCGCCGTCGGCCTGGACGGGCTGGCGCAGGACTGGCTCGGCCAGCCGCGCTGGGCGCTCTGGACGATGACCGCCGTGATCGTGTGGCGCGAGCTCGGCTTCGGCATCGTCCTCTTTCTGGCGCGGCTGCTGTCCGTCCCAGCCGACATCTTCGAGGCGGGACGGATGGACGGCGCCCGCTTTTTCCGTCTCCACCGCCGGATCACGATCCCCCAGCTCTCCGGGGTGATCATCTTCTACGTGGTAGTCGAGGCGATCACGATGGTCTCCTGGGTCTTCAACTACGTCTATGTGATGACGAACGGCCAGGGGGGGCCCGGCGACGCGACCCAGGTGACGGAACTCTACATCTACCAGACCGCGTTCCAGTACCAGTCGCCCGAGATCGCCTCGGCCGCGGCAGTAACCCTCTTCGCCGTCACGCTCGTCTTCATCGCCGCGTTCTTCCGCATCCAGCGCCGCTCGGGGATCGGTCTCGATGAGTAGGCGTCTCGGCGGCACCGTCTCCAAGCACGGGCTTCTCATCCTGGCGACGCTGATCGCGCTCTTCCCCGTGTACGTGATGATCTCGGCCGCGTTCAAGACGCAGGCGAGCTTCCTCGCACATCCCTGGGCTCCAATCGCCGAACCGACGCTCAGCGGCTTCCGCTCCGCGCTCGGCGACCAGTTCCCGCGCTGGCTCGGCAACACGGTGTTCCTCTCGTTTTCGGCGGTGGCGGTGACGCTCCTCGTCGCCGCGCTCGCCGGCTGGGGCTTCGCGCACTGGTCGTTCCGCGGGCGTGACGTCGTGCTCGGCGTGCTCGTCGCGCTGATGGTGGTGCCGCCCGTCGTCCTGCTCGTGCCACTGTTCGTGTTCGGCGCCGAGATCGGGCAGATCTCCACATTTCGGCTTGTGATCCTGATCTACGTCGGGCTGATGCTGCCGTTCTCGGTGTACATGCTCACCAACTTCTTCCGCACCATCCCCGCCAGCATGATCGAGGCCGCCCTGATCGACGGCGCGTCGTCCTGGCGGGTGTTCAGGCGCATCGTGCTGCCGCTGTCGGCCGCACCTCTCGTCACGCTCGCGGTCGTCAACCTGCTCTGGGTCTGGAACGAGCTGCTGATCGCCCTCGTCTTCCTGCAGGACGACTCGAAGAAGACGCTGATGATCGGCATCACCGGGTTCCAGAGCCGCTACAGCCTGGACGTGCCGGTGATCATGGCCGGACTGACGCTCGCGACCCTGCCGATCGTCACCGTCTACATCTTCGGCCAGCGCTACTTCGTCCGCGGCCTCGTGTCGGGAGCTCTGAAGGGCGAGTGATCTCCTCGATCAACCACACCGGGCTGACGGTCTCGAGCCTCGAGCGGGCGCTCGCGTTCTACCGGGATGCGCTCGGGCTCGAGGTCGTGATGGAGCAGGAGAAGTCCGGCGGCTACCTGGCCGCGATCACCGGGTATCCGAACGCCCACGTTCGCATGGCGCACCTCGTCACACCGGGAGGGCAGCGGCTCGAGCTGTTCGAGTACCTGGAGCCCCGTGGACGCACGGTGCCCGGCGATCCGTGCGACGTCGGGATCACCCACGTCTGTCTCGTCGTCGCGGACGTGCATGCGGCGTACCGGCAACTCGTCGCCGCCGGCGCAGAGCCGTTCTCCGAACCGGTGGCGATCGATACGGGTGCGAACACGGGTGCGTGGGGCCTGTACGTGCGCGACCCCGACGGGATCGTCCTGGAGCTGTTCCAGCCGGCCCCGGCATGAGGGTCGTCGGCGTCACCGGC
>JANOUB010000010.1:0-9934 GCA_031416615.1 Thermoleophilia bacterium | reverse complement strand
GAGAACACATCGCCCGCCTCGAACGATCGGCCGCGAGCATCGGGCTGCCGGCTCCAGACAGGTCAGAGTTCGAGCATCTCGCCGCACTCGCGCTCGACCACGCCGGCGTGCCGGATGTGACCCTCCGCCTCTACTGGTCTCCGGGGGCGCCAGGCGGGAAGCCAGTCGGCATCGCCATGGTCGGCACCATCCCGGGTTGGATCGAGGAGGTGCGGGCCCGCGGGCAGCGCCTCGTCTCGCTCCTGCTGCCACGCCCCTCTTCGCCCTGGCTGCTGCCGGGCACGAAGTCCGTCAGCTACGCGGTCAACATGGCCGCCGAGGCGGAGGCGAAGCGCCGCGGCGCCGACGACGCCGTGTTTGTCGACGCGGACGGCATCGTGCTCGAGGGGCCGGTCACGAACATCTGGTGGCGCGAGGGCGACGTCCTCGTGACACCGTCGGTCGAGCTCGGCATCCTGGCAGGCGAGACGCGGGCCGCCTTGCTCGCTCTCGCGCACGACATTGGCTGGGTCGTGCAGGAGGGCGCTTATCCGCTCGCCCGTCTCGCCGCCGCAGACGAGGTGTTCACGTCGTCGTCGGTGCGCGAGGTGGTGCCGGTGGTCGAACTCGACGGCCGGCTGTTCGAGCGTGGCCCCACCGCCGACCGGCTTCAGGGCGCGCTGCGCGCCGTTGCCGGAGGCTGATCGTGGATTGGCGGCGCCGGCCGATCGCCCTCGATCTCGCCGCGGGCCGAGCCGTCAACGATCACGTGCGCTGACGGGACCGGATCGTCGCGTTCCACGTAACGCTCCTCCGACGGCATCCACACGTCGACCCAGGTGCTGCGCGCCGCCTCCCCGTCGCGGGCCACACCGCGCGCAAGCCGGACGTCGTAGGGCGCCTCGACCCAGACCCGCACCGCGTACTCGTCGCGCAGTGTGCGGTGGAGGGCGCACACGCCCTCGACGACCACCACACCCGTCGGCTCGACCGTCCGCGGCCCGCGCCGCTGCCGAGCCACCCAGTCGTAGGACGCATAGCGGGCGACCGTACCGAGGGACAGCGGCGTGACGACCTCACGCGACAGCCGCTTGATGTCGAAGGCCTCGCCGTCCCAGAACTCGTCGGTCGACACGATCTGTGCGCCGGGGATCATCCGCGCGAACGTCGTCTTCCCGGCGCCGCCGTGGCCCCCGATGCCGACCAGGATGACGCCGGCGTCCCCGTCGGCGGCTGCGATCAGATCAAGCACCGGCTGAACGTCCATCGCCGCACGGTACCCTCACTTCATGGAGAAGCTGCGGCTTGGCGGCATGGCACTCTCGAACGGTGTCCTCGTCCACGGCCCAACCGCGTGGGGTGCGGCCGTGCGCACGCCTGACGGTTCGATCCGCTCTGCCTTCGGCACCAAGCGCCGCTTCGCCGAGAATGTGACAACTCCCTTTATCAGGGGACCGCTGCGCATGGCCGAGGCAGTCGCCGTCCTCCCGGACGTCAGACGGGCGTTGCCCGAGGCCCGGTTCGCGTTCGAGCGGCCGCGGGTCGCGGTGGCCGTGGTCGCCGGCGCCGCTGCCGCCGGGATCGCTCGCCGCTCCCGCCTCAACCTCCCCACTCGAGAGGCCATCGCCGCGTTTGCCTCCCTTGCCCCGGCGGCGATCGCCCTGAGGGGCGGCGAGTTGGCCTCCTACCACGGTGCCGAGCACATGTCGATTGGTACGTACGAGACCGGCGAGCTCTCCACGAAGGAGCACGACCGCTGTGGCGGCCATCTCGTCGGCCCGCTCGTCCTCACGAGTGCGTGTGCGAGCGCGCTCGCAGCACGGGCACCCGCCCGGACTCGTCCGGCCGCCCGGGCCTTCGGCGCGATCGGCGCCGTCGGTGCCGCTGTCGAGGTCTTCGCCTGGATGGGGCGGCATCCGCGCCATCCCGTCTCCCGCGCGCTTGCGCGACCCGGGCACGAACTGCAGTCCCGCCTCTCGACCGCCGAGCCGTCGACGGCCCAACTCGAGGTTGCCGAGGCTGCCCTCGCCGCCTGCCTCGGCGCCGAAGGGGCCGCATGAGCGCACCGTCGCGCAGACGCGACGAGAGGCTCGAGCCGGGCGTGTTCGACCTCCCGGTCGAGAAGATGCGGGAGGGGTACTACACGGACGCCTACTTCAACCACACCCGCGCGACGCTGCTCGCAGACGGTCGCCACCCACACGTCCTGATGCAGGTGTTCCAACGGCGCACGGCGATGCTTGGTGGCATGGACGAGGCGATCGCGGTGCTCAAGCTCTGCTCCGACGACTGGGGCGCCCTCACCGTCTCCGCGCTCTACGACGGCGACACCATCGAGCCGTGGGAAACGGTGCTGACGATCGAGGGCGACTACACCCTGTTCGCCCATCTCGAGACGGTGTACCTCGGGGTGCTCGCACGGCGCACCCTGATCTCCACCAACACGGAGCGGGTGCTCCGCGCGGCGAACGGGAAGCCCATCATCTTCATGCCGGCCCGCCACGACCATCATCGTGTCCAGACGGGCGACGGCTACGCCGCTTACGTCGCCGGGGCGATGTCGGGCACCGAGATCGGCGTCACATCTGACGCCCAGGCCTCCTGGTGGGGTGGGCGCGGTGTCGGCACCGTCCCGCACGCGCTGATCGCGGCCTACGGCGGTGACACCGTGCTCGCGGCCACGAAGTTCGCCCAGTGGGCGCCGCCCGACCTCCACATCACCGTTCTCGTCGACTTCGAGAACGACTCCGTCGCCACGGCCCTCGCGGTCGCCGATGCGCTCGGGCCCAAGCTCTGGGGCGTGCGGCTCGACACCTCGGGCCAACTCGTCGACCGGTCGCTCTGGGAGGAGATGGGTGACTTCGACCCGCGAGGCGTCAACGAGCGTCTCGTCCGGAAGGTGCGCGCGGCTCTCGACGGGGCCGGGCACGCGGGCGTGCGGATCGTCGCGTCCGGTGGGTTCTCGGTTGAGAAGATCGAGGAGTTCGAGCGCCGCCGCGTTCCGGTCGATGCGTACGGCATCGGCTCGTCCCTGATCCGCGGCGAAAACGACTTCACCGCTGACGTCGTCGTCACCGACGGCAGCCCGAGCTCCAAGATCGGTCGTCGCCTCCGTTCGAACCCGCGGCTCGAGCGTGTCCCGTAAACCGATCCTCTGGGATGTCGACACGCAGGTCGACTTCGTCCTGCCCGACGGCAAGCTTGCCGTCCCAGGCGCCGCTGCGATCGCTCCTGCCATGGCCCGGCTTGTCGATTGGGCGCGGCAGAACGACATCGTCCACGTCGCTTCAGCCGACGACCACGAGCTGACCGACCCAGAGATCTCCGCGGCACCCGATTTCACGAGCACGTATCCCCCGCATTGTTTGCGGGCCACGCGGGGTGCCCAGAGGATCACCGAGACGGAGCAGGGCGACCCGCTCGTGCTCTCCCACATCGCCTATCCACCGGGCCTCGTCCGAGAGCTCATCGCCGGTCGTCGCGAGATCTTGTTGCTGAAGAAGAGCTTCGACGTGTTCACCAACCCGAACGCGGAAGCGGTGCTCGATGCCCTCGATCCAGCCGAGGTGATCGTGTTCGGTGTCGCGACGGATGTGTGCGACCACGCCGCGATCGTGGGGCTGCTCCGTCGTGGGCGGCGCGTCGCCTTCGTCGAGGATGCCGCCCGGGGACTCGACGAGGAGCGCACGCGCGCGTGCCTCGCGCAGTGGCGCGACGCCGGTGTCCGGTTCACGACGAGCGAGATCGTCGCCGCGGGGGCCGCCTGATGGAGACGCCTCCGCTCGTGGCGCGAGTTCTCGCGCTCGTCGAGTCGCAGGGGCTCGAGGCGCCCTTCGACCTGCTCTTCGTCGACGCGAACGACGCAAAGGACGACGTCGACGCTTCTGTCGGCTTGCTGGCGCCGGGCGGCACCGCCGTGCTCGACGACTTCTGGTTCGATCCGGCTCTCCCCGATCTCCGGCGCGACGCATGGCTGCACCACCCGCTCTTGACGACCGTCGAGCTCTGGGTCACGTCAGAGCGGCGCGCGCTCATCTCCGTTCGGCGTTAGGCCCTTCAGTCCCGGCGGCGCCCTGCCGATAGATATCCCGTGGTCACCTGGCCCCATTCCGTCGACGACATCGGCGGCTTCCTGATCACATGGCTACCGATCATCTTCTTCGGCATCATCATCTGGCTGCTCCTCCGCACGATGTCACTCGTGCCGAAGGTCAAGCCGGCGATGGTCGATCGAGACACGACCGATCCGGTCGGCTGGGGCGATGTCGCCGGTGCCGACGAGGCGAAAGAGGAGTTGAAGGAGGTCGTCGAGTTCCTCCGCGACCGGAAGAAGTTCGAACGGCTCGGCGCCCACGTCCCCAAGGGTGTTCTCCTCTACGGGCCACCCGGAACCGGCAAGACGCTGCTCGCGAAGGCCGCCGCGAACGAATCCGGGGCGAACTTCTACTCCTCGAGCGCCTCCGCCTTCGTCGAGATGTTTGCCGGGCTCGGTGCGGCCCGTATCCGAAAGCTCTTCGCAGAGGCGCGCAAGAACGCGCCGGCGATCATCTTCATCGACGAGCTCGACGCCGTCGGCAGCGCTCGCTCGGGCGGCGCCCACAATCGCGAGCATGATCAGACCTTGAACCAGCTCCTCGTCGAGATGGACGGCTTCGGAGGAGCCGATGAAGTCGTGATCATGGGTGCCTCGAACCGGCTTCAGGATCTCGACCCCGCCCTCCTACGTCCGGGGCGCTTCGACCGCCAGATCAACGTCTCTCCACCCGACCTCACCGGGCGTGAGGAGATCCTGAGGGTTCACACACGCTCGAAACCGCTCGGCGCAGACGTCGATATTTTCGTCCTCGCCCGCCGCACCGCCGGCCTGACCGGCGCCGATCTCGCGAACATCGCGAACGAGGCAGCCATCTTCGCGGCGCGCCACGATCAGCAGTACATCCGGCAGGAGGATTTCGAAGGCGCCATGGAGCGCGTCCTCACCGGTCTCCAGAAGCGCCGTGTTGTGACCGAGAAGGAGAAGCGAATCCTCGCCTACCACGAGGGGGGGCACGCCCTCCTCGCCTATCTGATGGGCGATGTGATGCCCGTTCAGAAGGTGACGATCGTGGGACGTGGCGACGCGCTCGGCCTTGCCTACTACCTTCCCGTTGAGGATCGCTATCTCCACACGAAGGAGGAGTTGCTCGACGTGATGAAGGTGGCGCTCGCCGGGCGGGCCGCCGAGGAGATCGTCTTCGGACGGGTCACGAACGGCGCTGCCAGCGACCTCGAGAAGGTGACGCAGATCGCCCGGGCAATGGTCTTCGAGTTCGGCATGTCCGAGGTTGCTCCGTCCCGGACGATGCGGGCAGACAACTACGCGTTGTCCGAGGAGACGAAACGGATGCGCGACAGCGCGCAGGCGCAGCTCACCGATCACGCGTACGAAGAGGCGCTCCGCCTCCTCGGCAAGCATCGCGTCACTCTCGACCGGCTTGCCGGCGCGCTGCTCGAGAAGGAGACGATCGACCGGGAAGAGTTTCTCGCGATGATGGGCGACCTGCCCCGCGAGTCCCGCTCTGCCGAGACCGTCGGCACCGTTCGCGTGCTCGACCGCGAAGCCCTGTAGGGGCGACGCGCAGCGCCGACGGCGGTCTCCCGGGTTTTTCGCTCGCGGGCTTCAGCCTGTCGCACCAGCCGCCTCTTACCCTGGCCGGGAAGTAGCATCGGCGCCGTGCAGCCCAAAGGCATCCATCATCTCGGCGTTGCCGTGACCGACCTCGAGGAGGCCGTCGCTACCTACCTGCGGCTCTTCGGCGGAACGCTCGAACATCGCGACGTCGTCCCGGACCAGGGTGTCGAGGCAGCCTCGGTGCTCGTGGGTGCGGGCAGAATCGAGCTGCTCGCGCCGCTCGCGGCGGACACCCCGGTCGGGCGCTTCCTCGCTAAGCGCGGCCCCGGCGTTCACCACGTTGCGTACGAGGTCGACGACATCGCCGCGGCGCTAGTCGATCTCGCCGCAGCCGGTGCGGAACTGATCGACACGGTTCCGCGCCTCGGCCTCTTTGGCCTACAGGTCGCTTTTGTCCACCCCGACGCCGCCCATGGCGTTCTCACGGAGGTCGTATCCATTGCCCGACGCACCTGATTCTGTCCGCATCGAGGTTGCCTTCGCCGGCGGCCCGATCATCGCGGCCGATGTTTCCCCGGCAAGCGCAGACGCGCTCGAGCACGCGCTGGCCTCCGGCTCCCAGGGAACGCACCAGCTCGACACCGATGATGGTCGCATAGCGATCGTGCTCGGCCGAGCGGCGTACGTGAAGCGGTTCGCGCGCGACTCGCGCGTTGGCTTCGGCCTGTTGGGGCGACGCGCCGCCTCGCGCCAGCGAGGCGAAGCGTCGACCGCTCGTCACCCAGGACGCAGGCCTGCGTCCGTGTTCACGAGTGTTCCCTGGGAGTCGACATACTCTTCTTCATGCCGAACCGCGTTCGTTTCGCGATTCTCGACTACGCGGGTGACGAGTCGATGCTGTGGGAATTGCCCTGGGGCCTGACTCGGGCGAAGCGGAGTACCGTCGAGAGTACGAGGCGGGGAGCGGCTTCTGGGACAACGGACTGCGCTGCGCCAGTGATGCGGGAGTCACCCGAGGGCCGGTTCTGTCCTCGTTCCCCGGAACGCTGTGGAGAAACTGGTGCAGTTCCGGCACGAAGGGTGTCTCCCTCCGGGAGACACCCCGGTTTTGAGACACCCACGCGGGAGCGGCGCGGATGCCGCCGTTCAGGCAGCAGAGGATCCCCTCCGAGCCGCCGGGCGCAAGCGTGCTGACGCCCGATGGGCCCATCGGGCATCTCGAATTCACTGCCTCGCTCGAGAAAGCCCCAGGGCCGCGCCCTTGCCAGCCAGCGCGCGCAACCGCTTGTGACAATTTGGCACAAGCACGCCCTCCTGGCGTGCGCTCCGCCGGCTCCGTTTCGACGCGCAGCAACCGGCGGCTACCCTTCGCCGCCATGGCACTCGAGGTCGGCATCGTCGGTCTGCCCAACGCAGGCAAGACCACACTCTTCAACGCTCTCACGAAGGCGGGCGCGGAGATCACCGCCTATGCGTCGGTGACAGACAAGTCGAACGTCGGCATGGCGACGATCGCCGACGACCGGCTCGAACGGCTCGCCGAGCTCGTGGGTGCGAAGAAGTTGACTCCCGCCGCCGTTCGGGTGCAGGACGTTCCCGGTACGGGCCCCGCGCTCCTCGGCGGTCTCCGCCAGGTCGATGCGCTTCTCGCGGTCGCGGACGGATTCTCCGGCACTACCGATCCCGACAGCGAGATCGAGACGCTCAAGCTCGAGCTGCTCGTCGCGGACACCGATCATGTCGCGAAGAGGCTCGAGCGGGTTGAGAAGCAGGCGAAGTCGGGTGACGCCGGGGTCCGCAAAGAGGCGGAGATCCTGCGCGGCGTCCTGGCGCATCTCGAGGCGGGCAACCCTCTCACCGAGTGGGCGGGCGAGCTGCCAGATGAGCTCGACCCGCTGACGACGAAGCCGCTGATCGCGATCGTCAACGGGCCCGGCGGAATCGACTGCAAGCTCGAGGCCGAGCTGGCAGAGCTCTCCGACGAAGAGGCCTCGGCGTTTCGCGAGGGCGCCTCTGCGCTCGATGAGGTCGTGCGACGACTCAAGGAAGCCCTCGGCCTGATCACGTTCTTCACTGCGGGTGAGAAGGAGACGCGAGCCTGGACCCTTCGCGACGGCCAGACCGCGCTCGAGGCCGGCGGCACGATTCACTCCGACATCGCACGCGGGTTCATCCGCTGCGAGGTGATCCGCTGGAACGACCTTCTCGACGCCGGCTCGCACGCGGAGGCATCGAAGCGAGGGACGCAGCGGCTCGAGGGCAAGACCTACGTCGTGCAGGACGGTGACGTGCTCAACATTCGCTTCAACGTGTGAGGGCGCCCTTGGCGCGTCCTCACGCGCTGGTCGCCAGGCTCAGTCCTCGCCGACGGGCCGGGTTGCTGCCTGCGCATCCAGCTGGTTCGCGTGGTACAGCACCGCAGCCTCAGCGGTACGGGCGCTCTGGCGGTCGTGGTGGACGGCCACTGCGTGGAGGAGCTCGGCCCGCACGGCCGCGTCGAGGCCCGCGGCTCGTTCCTCGATCAGGCGCAACCCGAGGTGGACATGGCCGAGTAGGCGCCCTTCCTCGGTCTGGCGGAACGACGGGCCGCGCCCGAGCTCGACGGTACGCCCGACGTCGTGCAGGAGCGCGGCAGCGAGCAGAAGGTCGTGACGCAGGCGTGGGTGGAGCTGTGCGGTCTCGCGGCACAGTGTGGCGACGCCGACGGTGTGCTCGAGGAGCCCGCCGGCGTAGCCGTGGTGCCCGTCCGCGCCCGCGGCGGGAAGTGCGCGGAGCGACGCTCGGATACCGTCATCGGTGAGCAGGCTCGTCGCGACCGCGGCAACCCCGGGGTGGGTGATCTCGCCAACGAGGAACTCGAGGAACCCATCGAGCTCGTCGGCGTCACGGCGCATCGTCGGCGTCATCTCCGCCGGATCGGTGTCGGGCGCGGCCTCGACAGCTCGCACCTGCACCTGGAGCCTGCCGCCGAACCGCTCCACGCGCCCGAGCACGCGGACGGCGTCGCCCTCCTCGAAGCGGCCGTCGAGCAGTTCCACGTCGTCCCAGATCCTCGCCTCGATCCGACCGCTCGGGTCGACGAGCTCGAGCGCGAGGTAGGCCGCGCCGTTCTTGGTCCGGCGGCGCTCCTTCCGTCCGACGGCGTAGACGCCCTCGACGGTGCGGTCCTCTGCGAGCTCGGCGATGCTGGTCACGCAGGGAGTCTAGGGGCCTGTCCGGAATGGGCGTGCAGGCCGGAGCCGCGGGTGCACCTC
Source organism: Thermoleophilia bacterium (assembly GCA_031416615.1). Lineage (GTDB taxonomy): Bacteria > Actinomycetota > Thermoleophilia > Gaiellales > Gaiellaceae > Gaiella. Next base: position 1,090 of record JANOUB010000010.1, on the reverse strand, counting down.
TTCCGGACAGGCCCTCGGCCCGGAGGTACGCTCGGGCAATGGCCGATGTCGCCCCCTTTCGCGCGATTCGCTACGCGCACCCCACTCCGGAGGTCACGGCACCGCCGTACGACGTGCTCACACCGGAGCTGCGCGACGACTTCCGGGCCCGAGACCCGCACAACGTCGTCCATCTCACGCTGAGCGACTCGGAGGAGGAGGCGGGCCGGCTCTTCGGGACCTGGCTCGAGGAAGGCATCCTCGTTCGCGACGACGAGCCGGCCGTGTGGGCGGTTGCGCAGGAGTACGTCGGTCCCGATGGCGTCCCGCGTCGCCGCGAAGGGCTCGTCGCCTCGTTGCGGGTCGAGCCGTATGCGACGGGGACGGTACTCCCGCATGAGCGCACGCACGCAGGCCCGAAGGCAAGCCGCCTTCGGCTGCTGCGTGCGGCGCGCGCACAGCTCGAACCGATCTTCCTCCTCTATGACGGAGAGCCTCCCGTTGCCGTTCCGGAGCGCAAGCCGGATCTCGTCACCGGGGGTACGAGGCTCTGGCGGCTTCCGGGTGACGGCATCGCCGAGGCGTTCGCAGGCCGGCAGCTGCTCATAGCGGATGGCCACCACCGCTACGAGACCGCCGTCGCGTATGCGGCCGAGGAGGGGACGCCCGAGAGCACCCGGATGATGGTCGTGCTCGTCTCGACCTCCGACCCCGGCCTCGAGATCTTCGCCACCCACCGCCTCTTCCGCGGACATGACGACGCACTACCGTCCGTCAGCGCCGGCGACTCGGCGTCTCCGGCGGCGGCCGTCACCCGGCTCGCAGGCCTGCCGTACGACCGGGCGCACGTTGTCGGCTACCGCACGGGCGTCACGTTCCCGGTAGTCGGCGAGCGGGGGGAGCTCGACGTCGAGCTCGTCGATCGGCTCATCGGCCACGAGGGAATCGGCTACACGGCAGATCTAGGTGAGGCCGTCGCCCGCGTCGACTCGGGCGAGTACGACGGGGCTTTCCTGCTCCGAGCGACGCGCATCGAGGACGTGTTCGAACGCGCCCGCCGCGGTGAGGTGATGCCCCAGAAGACGACATACTTCTTTCCCAAACTGACTAG
>JANOUB010000009.1:0-19884 GCA_031416615.1 Thermoleophilia bacterium | reverse complement strand
TCGGGCGTCAACCGGCGTCGTAACCGAGGTTCGGACGCAGCCAACGTTCCACCTCCTTGACCTCGACCCCTTTGCGCGCAGCGTAGTCCTCCACCTGGTCACGGCCGATGCGGCCGACAGCGAAGTAGCGAGCTCGTGGGTGCCCGAGATAGATGCCGCTGACGGCGGCCGCAGGCGTCATGGCATAGCTCTCGGTCAGTTCGAGACCTGCACTCCCGGCGTCGAGCAACTCGAACAACGTGCGCTTCTCCGAGTGATCGGGGCATGCGGGATAGCCGAATGCCGGTCGAATCCCGCGGAATCGCTCGCCGATCAATTCGGTGGTGAGGAGGTTCTCGTCCGGGGCGTACCAGTCACGGCGGGCGCTCCCATGAAGCCATTCCGCGAAGGCCTCCGCAAGCCGGTCGGCGACGGCCTTGACGAGGATCGACCGGTACACGTCGTGCTCGGCCTCAAACGCAACGGCCAACTCCTCCGCCCCGTGGATGGCGACGGCGAACGCACCGATGTGGTCGGTGAGCCCTGTTTCGGGTGGAGCGACGAAGTCCGCGAGCGACGGGGTCGGGCGCGAGTCGCGAGTGTCGGTCTGGCGCCGCAGCATCGGGAAGCGTGTTCCATTCTCGAGGACGATGTCGTCGCCCTCTGCCGCAGCGCGCCAGAACCCGTGCACACCCTCGGGCCGCAATCCGGCTGCAGGACCGTCGAGCAGCGCGTTCGCCGCCTCGTAGAGATCGCGCGCCGCGGCGCCCTTGACGGGGTCGTCGAGGATGGCGGGGAACTTGCCCTTGAGCTCCCAGGCATGGAAGAAGAACGTCCAGTCGATCAGCGTCCGCAGCTCAACGACAGAGGGAGTCACCCGACGGAGCCCTGTCCACGACGGCGCAACGAGATCGGCGGCGTCCCACGCGATCCGGGTGCGGTTCTCGCGGGCGGCGCGCAGCGGCAGCAGCGGCTTCAGCTGGCGCTCTTCGTGGAGCGCCCTGAGCCGCGCCTGTTCCCCCCGGTTCGCGACGTCGAGTGTCTGCCGCCGCTCGGCGTCGAGCAGGTCACCGACCACTCCGATGACGCGCGAGGCGTCGAGCACGTGGACGGTCGGCGCCGTGTACGCAGGTGCGATGCGCACGGCCGTGTGCTGCCGGGACGTCGTTGCACCTCCGATCAGAAGCGGAAGCTGGAGGCCGCGCCGCTCCATCTCCTTCGCGACGGTGACCATCTCGTCGAGCGACGGGGTGATCAGCCCGGAGAGGCCGACCACGTCGCACTCCCGTTCGACAGCGGTATCGAGGATCGTGTCGGCGGGCACCATCACTCCCAGGTCGATCACGTCGTAGCCGTTGCAGCCCAGCACCACGCCCACGATGCTCTTGCCGATGTCGTGCACATCGCCGCGCACCGTCGCGAGCACGACCCGTCCCGCGCGCGAGGCGCCGACCTGATCCTTCTCCATGAACGGCTCGAGATACGCGACGGCCCGCTTCATCGCGCGCGCGCTCTTGACGACCTGCGGCAGGAACATGCGGCCGTCGCCGAACCGGTCGCCGACGATCTTCATCCCATCCATCAGCGGCCCCTCGATCACATCGAGCGGCCGCGCCGTCTCGAGCCGCGCCTCCTCGACGTCCGCCTCGATGAAGTCGACGATGCCGTGGATCAGCGCGTACGAGAGGCGTTCCTCGACGGGAGCCGCCCGCCAGGAAAGGTCGAACTCGCGCCGCGTCCCTTCCCCTTTGACCGAGTCCGCCAGAGTGACGAGGCGCTCCGTCGCGTCCGCTCGGCGGACGAGCAGGACATCCTCGACCGCATCGAGCAGGTCGGGAGGAATGTCTTCGTACACGGCGAGCTGGCCGGCGTTGACGATGCCCATGTCGAGTCCGGCGTGAATCGCGTGGTAGAGGAAGGACGAGTGCATCGCCTCACGCACGCGCGCGTTCCCGCGGAATGCGAATGACATGTTCGAGATGCCGCCGGAGGTGAGCGCCCCCGGGCAGCGCTCCTTCAGCCCCGGCAGTGAATCGATGAAGTAGCGGGCGAAATAGTCGTGCTCCTCGATGCCCGTCGCGACGGCGAGCACGTTGGGGTCGAGCACGATGTCGGTAGGTGCGAACCCGACCTGCCCGACGAGCAGGTCGTACGCGCGACCGAGGATCTCGATCTTCCGGTCGGGGGCCTCCGCCTGTCCCTGCTCGTCGAACGCCATCACGACGACCGCGGCGCCGAAGCGGCGCACCTCACGAGCCTTGGCGAGGAAGTCGTCCTCACCCTCCTTCAGCGAGATCGAGTTGACGACCCCTTTGCCCTGAATGCAGCGCAGTCCGGCCTGGATCACGGACCAGCGCGACGAGTCGATCATGATCGGGAGCCGGGCAACCTCCGGCTCGGTGGCGATCAGGTTCAGGAAAGTGGTCATGGCCCGCTCGCCGTCGAGCAGGTCGGCGTCCATGTTGACGTCGAGCAGGTTGGCTCCACCGCGCACCTGCTCGAGCGCGACGTCGACGGCCTGCTGCCAGTCCCCACTCTCGATCAGCCCTCGGAAGCGCGCCGAGCCGGTGACGTTCGTGCGCTCTCCGACGATCACGAACGCGGTTTCGTCTGTGACGGTGAACGGCTCGAGCCCGCTGAACCGTGACCGCGCGTCGCGGACGGGGATCACACGAGGCGCGATCCCTTGTACCTTGCTTGCAATCTGTCGAATATGCTCTGGCGTCGTGCCACAGCACCCGCCGACGCCGTTGACGAGACCGTCGAGGGCGAATCCTTGCAGAAAGTCGCTCGTCTGCTCGGCCGTCTCGTCGTAGCCGCCGAATGCGTTCGGCAAGCCGGCGTTCGGATAGCAGATCACCGGCACAGGCGCGATCCGGGCCAGCTCGGCGAGGAACGGGCGCATTTCGGTTGCACCGAGGGAGCAGTTCATCCCGACCGCGAGGGGATCCGCGTGCTCGACAGCGACCCAGAAGGCCTCCACCGTCTGGCCGGACAGCGTGCGGCCGGATCGATCGACGATCGTGAGCGCGATCGCGATCGGTACGTCAGGTGCGACATCCCGTGCAGCGACGATGGCGGCCTTGGCGTTCAGTGTGTCGAAGATGGTCTCGAGCAACAGCAGATCGACACCACCCTCGGCGAGCGCTGCGATCTGCTCGGCGTAGGAAGCGCAGACCTCGTCGAAGCTGCGCGCCCGATACGCCGGCTCGTCGACGCGCGGCGAGAGCGAGAGCGTCACGTTGAGGGGCCCGACGGATCCGGCGACGAAGCGTGGGCGCCCGTCTGCTGCAGCGGCGTCACACGCGGCCCGGGCGATGCGCGCGGCCTCGAGGTTGATCTCGCGGACGTGATCCTCGAGGCCGTAGTCGGCCTGCCCGATCGACGTCGCGGTGAACGTGTTCGTCGTCGTGATGTCCGCTCCGGCTGCCAGATAGGCATCGTGGATCTCGCGCAGGAGGTCCGGCCTCGTCAGGGCGAGGATGTCCGGGTCACCGGCGATGTCACGAGGGTGATCCTTGAAGCGGTCGCCGCGGTAGTCCTCGGGCGCGAGCTGCGCGTCCTGGATCATCGTCCCCCAGGCGCCGTCGAGGATCACGATCCGGTCGGCGAAGAGCTGCCGCAGTCGCTCTGGCGTGCGCATCAAGCCTCTAGTGCTCCGTTCCGGAACGGAGCACTAGCAGTCGGCCAGGGCTGCGAGGGCCCCGCAGATCTCGCTTCGCCGCTCCGGCGGGGTCGAGCCGACGCGGGTCGTGAGGAGCGACCGGTGGATCGGCTGCACGTTGTCGAACGAGGCCACACAGGGCGAGGGGAGCCCGTCCCTCGCGTCGAGTGGAATCTCCGTTGCGATCCCGCGGATCGTGCGCGACACGGGCGCCACAACGATCGACGTCAGCACCGGAATTGCTTCGCTCCGGGTAACGATCAGGACCGGCCGCCGTTTGTCCTCAGCCTCCGCCCACCACACCTCACCTTGCCGCGGTGTGGTCACCAGGGCTCCTCGGCAATCATCTGCCGGCTCGCGCGTTCGATCCCGGCAAGCTCCGTTTGGGTCTGGGGCCTTTTCTCGTAGGCGGCCACGATCGATTGGCCGACTACTGCCCTCTGATGCTCGTCGACGAGCCTCTGGAGGCCAATCCGCACTGCGTCGGACCGGCTCTCGACCACCGCCGCCCGCACGAGCTGATCCACCGCTTCGGCGAGGTGGGGGTCGACCCGGGTGACAATCTGCGGCATACGGAAAGTATAGCACAACGCATTGCGTGCGGCTATGCCTCTCCTGGTCGCACGCTCAGCCGGTCGTGCGGCCGGACACGGTGAGCTGGTTCTCGGCATGACGGATGCGCTGCTCGAACTGCCAGCGATCGCCTGACGCGGTCCCCTCCTCGAGCTTCGCGAGTTCTGCCCTGGCAGCCTCGAGCTGCGCCGTGGCGCGCGCGTCGTCGATCTCCTTCACGTTCACTGCGTCGTCGACGAGTGCGAGCGCCCTGTCGGTCTCGACCTTGAAAAACCCGGGCCCGGTCGCGAATTCGAGCACCTCGGTGCCTCCGAGGTGCACGCGCGTCGAGCCGGCTTTCAGGGTCGCAACGAGCGGCGCGTGACGGGCGAGCACACCGATCTCGCCTGCCTGGCCGGGCACGATCAGCATCTCCGCCTCACCTTCGTACACCGGGCCGTCCGGCGTCACGACCGAGACGTCGAACTTCGGGTGCGCGTCAGCCACTAGTGCCTCGTCCCGGAACGTTTCGCCTGTTTGCCCCACAGGCCGGTGGAGCATCGACTCGCTCCCGGGACAGGCTGCGCCAGTCCCTACGGGGTTTCCGGTCGAAGGTGTCGGGACGGCGCATCAGGCGGCGACCTGCTCGAGCTGGCGCGCCTTCTCGACGGCGTCCTCGATCGGCCCGACCATGTAGAACGCCGCTTCCGGGAGATCGTCGTGCATGCCGGCAATGATCTCCTTGAAGCCCTTGATCGTGTCCTCGACCTTGACGTACTTGCCGGGTGTGCCCGTGAACTGCTCGGCCACGAAGTTCGGCTGCGAGAGGAACCGTTCGATCTTGCGGGCGCGGGAGACGACGAGTTTATCCTCGTCGGTGAGCTCATCCATACCGAGGATCGCGATGATGTCCTGCAGGTCCTTGTACCGCTGCAGAATCTGCTGGACCGCCGTCGCCGTCGCGTAGTGCTCGTCGGAGACGACGCCCGGGGCCAGCGCACGCGACCAGGAGGTGAGCGGGTCGACGGCCGGATAGATCCCCTTCTCCACGATCGCCCGCGACAACTCTGTAGTGGCGTCGAGGTGCGCGAAGGTCGCCGCGGGGGCCGGGTCGGTGAAGTCGTCGGCCGGCACGTACACGGCCTGGACGGAGGTGATGGAACCGGTGCGCGTCGAGGTGATGCGCTCCTGCAGCTGCCCCATCTCGGTCGCGAGGGTTGGCTGGTAGCCGACGGCGCTCGGCATTCGGCCGAGGAGTGCCGACACCTCCGACCCTGCCTGCACGAAGCGGAAGATGTTATCGATGAAGAGCAGCACATCCTGGCCCTGTTCGCGAAAGTACTCGGCCATCGTCAGGCCCGACAGTGCGACGCGAAGGCGGGCTCCAGGCGGCTCGTTCATCTGGCCGTAGACGAGCGCAACCTTGTCGAGCACACCGGACTCCTCCATCTCGCGATAGAGGTCGTTACCCTCGCGCGTGCGCTCTCCGACGCCGGCGAACACCGAGACACCGCTGTGGGCAAGCGCGACGTTGTGAATGAGCTCCATGATCGTGACCGTCTTGCCGACACCGGCGCCTCCGAAGAGCCCGACCTTGCCGCCCTTGATGTACGGCGCGATCAGATCGATCACCTTGATTCCGGTCTCGAAGACCTCGACGGACGGTTTCAGATCGCGGAAGGCGGGCGGATCACGATGAATCGACCAGCGTTCGACGTCCTCTGGGGCCGGCTTCTCGTCGACCGGCTGACCGAGGACGTTCCAGATGCGACCGAGCGTCGTATCACCAACGGGTACCGAGATCGGCGCGCCGGTATCGATGACGTCTGTTCCGCGGGCGAGCCCATCGGTGGAGTCCATCGCGACCGCGCGCACACGGTCGTCGCCGAGGTGTTGCTGCACCTCCGCGACGAGGGTCGAGGTCGTTCCATCGGGCCGCAGGATCTCGATCTCGACGGCGTGGAGGATCTGGGGCACGCGGTCGGGAAAGACCGCGTCGATCACGACACCCTTGATCTCGATGATCTGGCCGACGTTCTTCGACCCGTTCGTGCTCGCCTGCTCAGACATTGGTCTCCCCGGGGGCAATCGGTGGCATTGAAGGCAACGACGCGTTCAGGCGGCGCCTGAGCCGGAGTCTAGCGAAGCGCGGACGACAGCTCTGCTCCCAACCGGAGGCTGATCGACCTCGTGCTAGCTGCGCCTCGACACGCTCGGCGTGGTCGAGGCGTCAGACGTCGGACGTGACGAAGGTGGGCGAGAACACGCTCACAGCGTAGTCCAACGAGGACAGTCGCGCAGGTTACTGAGCCGCGGGCACGGGTGGGCTGCCGATTGGCGCCCAGTAGTCCACGAGCCACGTCTCATCGTCACCGGTACCGACCGCCTTCAGTCCAATGTAGAAGGACGTCGGCGAGAGCTCGTAGCCTGGCTTCGGCACCAGGAGCAGTTCGAGCACCACACGGCGTGGGGACGCCTCGTTGACGCCGAAACGGATGTTTTCCACGTCGTCCGCAGGGAAGAACTGCACCGGAATGTTGCCGGTCAGCCACTCCTCGTACGTGCAGGCGCACTGCTCCTTCAGCTCCGGGTGGGTGACCTTCCACGCCCTGGCGAGGTCATCGCGGGCTACGGCGCCGACGATGAACTCCCCGGCCGCTTTGCGGGCCGCGGCCGGCACGTCCTCGACGCTCGGCTTGGTCTCGACGGGAAGCTCGTCCGGGACCGTTTCACCGTTGTTGACAGCGCCGGACGACGACGAGGCGCCATCGCCCCCGATCCAGACCGTCCCGACTGCGGCAACACCCGCGATGAGTACGAGCACGGATACCCACGTCAGGGCGCGCACGAAGCCGGGCGAGCGGAACCAAGCGGACATCCTCACAACAGGGTAGACGACAAACCTGAGGGCACAGTTAGCCTTCAGTTGAGCCTGGGCGCCGACGGTCACAGCGTCCGCCGCCTGAGCAGGAGGAGCAGCGGGAGCACGGTCACCGCAGCAATCGAGGGTGCAAGCTCGACCGGGTGCAGCTCGCGCCCCTGTTCGCCAACCGGGCCGTCGCCGACGAATCGTCGCACTGTGTCGGCGACCTCGCCGCGCTGCTCCTCGACGAAGATCGCGCCGTCGACGGATCCTGCGACCCTCCTCAATGAGCGCAGAGCCGTCGGGTCGGGCCGGTACGCCGGGTCGGGCCTGCCGTCCGGCGTCACCACACGCTCGTCCGGGCGCCAGACGTGAACGAACACGGTCGCCACTCTCGCGTCGACGAGCCGCGTGCGCAGCGTTGCAAAGTCGACCGGCAGCGTCTCTCCGTCAGTCAGCACGACGGCGAGACGGCGCGTCGAGAGCGAATCGAAGTAGGCTGCGCGGCCGAGGTCGCCGAGCGCGTTCAGCGATGTTGCCCGCCGGGTGCGGCGATCCGGTGGGGGTCGCTCGATGCCGATCGCGCGGTCGACGACGGCCACGAACGCATTCGCGCTGAGGGTTGGGAAGAGGTGCGGCAGCACGCGATCCGTGAGAGAGACGACGCCAACCCGGACGTCGGGGATCTGGGCTCGGACCTCCTTCGCGAGCGACTGCGCCCGCTGTAGCCGGTTCAGCTCGGACGGAGCTCTCTGCGCGAGCATCGATCGCGTGATGTCCATGACGACGTACACCTCGACCCCGTCACGACCCTCGAGACGGGTGGAACTCGAGACGACGGGCTGGGCACACGCGAGGGCTACGAGGCCGCTCACGGCAACGATCAGCGCCACGTCGACGGCAGCGTCGCGCCGCCGCGGCTGCGCCAGTCCGAGAGCTCCGTCGACCTCGCGCGACCGTCGCAGCGTGGCGAGGAGCGCTAGCACGCCGAGCGCGCCGACCACGCCGACGAGCGCGCCGAACGGTGTCAGGAACGACACCGACACGGCCTACTAGAAGCCGCTTCCCGAGGTGGCTGCGCCGGCACCGGGTGCGGGCAGGGGGGCGCGGCCCTCGCCGCCGCCGCCGGGATCCGTCCCCGACCGGCGGAGCAACTTGAGCGCCAGCTCGAGGTTGTAGAGTGCGTCACCATTCGACGGGTCGAGCACCACGGCCTTGTGGAACTGCTCGATCGCCCGGCGGACGAACACCTGCCGCTGAGTCGTCGTGTTCCGCGCCTCCTCGAGGAGCAGGCCGCCACGCATCGTCAGCGCGACGGCACGCCGTTGCGCGCTCGTGTCCACGTCCGCGAGCCGGGCGAGCTCCCGCTCGGCGCCGCTGCGCCGCGTGACATCCGCGAACTCCCGGAGCGGGTCACGAGGCTTGCTCAACCAGAACCGCTGGACGACGTTCCTGAACACGATGTCGTCGCCGAGCCCGAGGACATCGCGCGAGACACCGGCGGGGAGCAACGTGTCGCCGACCCAGGAGACCCGCTGATCGACTCCGCTCGTGAAGACGACGTCGGCCGACTCGACCCGTCTCTGAGAGCGGCGGAGATCCGCGGCCAGCATCGCCGACAGGATTGCGACGACGAGCAGCGCGGCTACACCGGCGGCGGCAACCGACCGGGACGTCCCGCGCGCCATCATCGCGGCGACCTCCAGACGAGACGGCCGCACCAGCGCTCGTTCGCCGCCAGCAGGAGCAGCAATCCCGCGCCCGCGACGACGAGCGCCAACGGGAACGCGCCGACCAGCGTCTGCCGCTCCTGCACCTCGGTGTTGCGGAGCAGCTCGGGACGGGCGACGAACGCCTGCCTTCCGACGAGCTGCACGAACAGAGCCCGGTCCTCGGGACCCGGGAAGAGCGGGATCACACGGAGGTCGATGCCGCTGCGTTCGTATCGCGCCAACTCCTCGGTCAGTGCCGACGTGTCGAAGCCGGAGTTGTCCAGATCGCTGACGAGAAGCACCGAAAGACCCCTGTCCCCCTCCCGCTCGATCACACGCCTAGCCTCGCTCAGCCCGGTCGAAATGCGCGTGCCGCCGCGGAACGTGAGCGACCAGGGGCTCTCCCGTGGCTGCGCGGACGAGGGGCCGGCCGGCACCACGCGGCCGCCGCTGCCACGGCGATAGCTGTCGGGCGAACGTTGCGGCCCGGCCGCAAAGAACGGGAGCAGCGGCTCGAGCTCCGCGCTCCGCGTGTCGGGCGGCAGCATCTCGTAGGCACTGTCGGAGAACACGACGAGGCCCACGCGCCCCTCCGTCTCGGAAAGCGCGCGCAGCACGCGATGGGCGCGCTGCGCCTTCTGCACGTCCACGCTCGTGGAGAGGTCGAGGACGACGATGCCTCCGCTGCCCGTCGCGAAGTAGGTCGTCGGGAGCGAGCCGAGCGACCGGGCGAGAACGAGGCAGACGCCGAGGAGTGCGAGCGCGGCGAGACCGAATGCGAACCGGAGGAGCCGCGTCCGCCGGTGGGCGGTGCCGAGCTCCGCGGCGGCCGACGTCGGTAATCCGGGCGCGCGCAGCTTCCAGTCGGACACGCTCATGCCTTCCTCTCCTCCCTGCCCCCGACGCCGGCCCCGACGCGGACGGCGAGGCTGGCGACCTCCTCGGACGTCGAGGCAGTGGGCGACCACGCGAGCTCGCGTGCCTCACGGGCGAGCTCCGTGTAGCCCCGTTCGCCGAGCTCGCGCGCAACACGCTCGAGCGCGCGCCGGCGCTCCGGCGAGTCGCCAGTGTCAGACGTCTGGAGCGCGGCGTCGAACGCCTGCTCGAGTGCGCTCCTGGTGGCGACCTCGTTCTCGGACCCCGTCTTGGCTGCTCGACCAGGCCACCACAGCCGGCGTGCGAGCAGCGCCGCTGCACCGGCGCTACCGAGCGCGACGACGAGCAGCACGAGCGCCGCCCCGAGTGGGGCGACACGGTACGAGACGGGCGGCAGCGTGCTGCCGTCGGCGCGCCAGCGAATCTCCTCCACGTCGGCGTCGGCGACGCGGCTCGCCACCTCGAGCAACGGCCAGTCGAATGCCTCGAATGCGTTGCTGGGCCTGTCCTTGAATCGGTAGCGAAGGCGCCCGGTCTGAAAGTCGCTGACGCCTCGGGCCTCGGCCGCATCACACCCTTCCCTCAGGCACACGAGGCGATACTCGAACCGAACCCGTCCCAGAGCTCCGTACTCCGTACGCTCCACGCGCGGTGGGCCCAGCGGCTCGTAGGGCTCGAAGTTCGGCTGCAGGTGCACGCTTCCGAAGTCGATCTCCCGCGTGTCCACGAGAACGTCCACCTTCGCGTCGACGGGGTCGCCGAACACGTGCACGGATGGGCTGAGTGTCGCGGTGACCGAGACGAGCTCGGACGGCGCCGCGGTGCCATCGCCCCCGTCCCGGGCGAGCCAGAACTGCCCGAGGCCGAAACCAACGACGAGAGCAGCTACGGCTGCTGTCACGATGACGGCCGCGCGCCTCACCAGCCACGACTCCAGGATGCCTCACGCCCCGCCGACCACGCAAGGAAGGCCTCGAAGATGCCGGCACGCTCCATCGTCGACACGAGCACCGGCTCGATCCCGATCGAGCGCAAACCTGCGAGGAGCCGCGCGTAACGCTCCTCGTGGCGCGCGCGCCACACGTCCGACTCACCGCGCCGTAAACGGACAACGCGCAGACGGCCGGTCTCGTCGACGAGCGGCACCCCAACACGGTCGAGGTCGGGGAAGCCCTGCTCCCAGATGGCGTCCTGCACGACCACGGGCACGATGTCCCACCCGCGATCGAGCGCCCGCTCCCACGTCTCGAGCGCAGGCGCGATGAGGAAGTCCGAGACGACGAAGACGAAGCTCGCGGCCGGCACCGCGCGCCGGTGGTAGGCGAGGAACTCGAGCGCGACGCCGACCGCTCCCACCGACGCCGTGCGCTCGGGGTCGGGCAGCGCGTGATCGACGAGCGCCCCACCTCCACTCGCGCCGATGGGGGGGCACCAGGCGACAACGTCGGTGCGGGCTCCGAACTCGAGACGGCCGACGAAGCCTCGCGCCGCCGCGACACTCGCCTCGACGAGGTCGGCTGCGACGCGCGACGCCTCGTCCTTCCGTAGCCAGGGAATGCCCGGCGGACAGAGCCCCATCGCAGCTCGGCGGTCGACTGCGACGATCGCACGCGGCGCCTCGTCGGCGAAGTACTCGCGGACGATGAACTCGTCCGCGGCGTGCGCAGACGAGAGACGCGCCGACGCCCCCCAGTCGATGCGATCCGGGTTGTCGCCGGCGCGGTACGGGCGCGACGCTGCGATGTCCGAGCCTGTCCCACGCCGGGCCCCATGCATCGCACCGAAGGCGAGCCCTACGAGCCGTCGCCGCGAAACGAGCGGGAACGTGGGCCCCCGGAAGGTCACGACACCGGTGCTGCTGCAACCGGGTCGGCGAGCACGAGCGAGGGCGGCGGCGCGCGCATGATGCAGTCCCGCTCGAACGACGCCAACGATGCCGCCATCCCGATCTGGCGCGCCTCGGCGAACTTCGACGGCGTGAACAGAACGCGGTGCCCGAGCACGGGGAGGAACAGCAGCTCGACATCGGTCGGCACGACGTAGTCGCGTCCGTGCACGAGGGCCCAGCCACGAGATGCCCGCTCGAGCGCAAGGCTTCCGCGCACGGACGCACCAACGGACGTGGCGGCAACCTCCCGCGTGGCGCGCACGAGGTCGACGATCCAACGGCCGATCAGCGGGTCGACGTACACCTCCGTGACTGCACGTTGCAGAAGTTCGATGTCGCGAATACCGATGATTGCACGGAGGGACTCGAGCGGATGCTCCACGCGCTGGCCGTCGATCACGCTCAACTCCTCGTCGGCGGTGGGGTACCCGAGCGACGTGCGCAGGAAGAAGCGGTCGAGCTGGGCCTCGGGCAACGGGAACGTGCCCTCGTACTCGATCGGGTTCTCCGTGGCGAGGAGCAGGAACGGCTGCGGCACCGGGCGCGTGACGCCGTCGACGGTGACCTGGCGCTCGGCCATCGCCTCGAGCAGGGCCGACTGGGTCTTCGGCATCGCCCGGTTGATCTCGTCGACGAGAACGATGTTCGCGAAGATCGGCCCGCGCCGGAACTCGAAGTCGCGCGAGCGCTGGTCGTACACAGCGAGACCGGTCACGTCGGTCGGCTGGAGGTCGGGCGTGCACTGGATCCGTGTCGCGATCGCACCGTCGATCGACTGCGAGACGGCGCGCGCGAGTACCGTCTTCGCGGTGCCCGGTACGTCCTCGAAGAGGACGTGGCCGTTGCACGCGAGCGCGGTGAGCACGAGCCTGATCTCCTCGCGCTTCCCCTGGACCACCGTCTCGACGTTCGCGAGTAGCCGATCGGCGATGTCGATCGCGAGTTCGACATCGAGCTCGCGCGGCTGTGCGGATCGGGTCACCATGCGGCCGAGTGTAGACAGGGGTGCCGTGACTCGGCCGAGGATGCTGTCCCAGGCGCAGGCCGCCTGATGATCACCGCGCCCACCGCCTTCCCCGCCCTCGAGCGCCTATGCCCGAGAGCCCCGCGGCCGGCCTAACCCTGGCTCCACCGTTTTGCGCGGGCGTTGCATCTCGTCCCGCGATTTCCCGGAGAGACCACTAGCCGTCGACCGGGAGGGCCGGCTTCAGGGGGCCGGCGGGAGAGGTGCTGCTCTCCGGGAGGATCTGCAGGTCCCCTCGCACGAGAGCCCCGCGCCGGAGCGACTGGATCGACTCGTCGGCAAGCACGGAGTCGATGCTCTGCACTCCGATGCGGGAACTCGCGGCGAATCCGACCGGGCGCTCGTGCGCGAGCGCGATCGTTCCGGCGACTACGACGACGGACGCGACGGATGCGATCTGCGCGAGCGCGCGAACGTGCACGCGATGTCGGGGCACACGGGCCTGGATGGTAACGGGCCACGGCACCGGCTCGAGCGGGGCGCTCCGCAGAAGCGACGTGAACGCTTCAGCCTCCTCCTGGAAGGCACGGCAGACGCCGCACCGACCAGTGTGGGCGGTCACGAAGCGCTGCTCGAGCTCGTGTAGCGGCCCGTCGAGCCCCTGCGAGACGAGCGAACGCGTTCTCTGACATGGAGTCGTCACATCAGTTGAGACGACGCCCCGCTGTAGGAGTTAGCCTGAGCCGCCGATCAGGCCGACTTTGCTGTCAGTGAGGATGCCCGCCACGATCAGCGCCATGCCGAGACCGATGAAGAGCCACGTGGTCGCACGCGCGTCGGCACGCTCGTCCGTCGTCGCCGTGCGCGCTCCCCGGCCCGCGAGGCCGACGCCGAAAAGGGCGCCGGCCGGCTCCCGGTCATCGTCGCCTCTCGGCCGCACCGGGCCGCGTACCCCCGAGAAGAAGCCCAGCACGACGAGGAAGCACCCGACCACGTACAGCCCGGTAGAGACGGCGCGGTCGATCTCGGTGCCGGCCAGCACGCCGACGAGAGCCGATCCCGCGACGGTGAGCCCCATCACCGCCGCGACGAGGAGGGCAATCCTCCGTGCGGCCTGCACCTTCTACTCGGTGGCTGCGGCAGCCGCGACGTCCGGGCGCAGGTCCATCGGCCAGCGCTCGAGCGGGTAGTGGCAGGCGACGAGGTGATCCCTGGAAACCGGATCGAGCGGCGGTTCGTCGACGTCGCAGTGGCCCTCGTGGAAGCGGGGGCAGCGCGGGTGGAAGTTGCAGGCGGACGGCGGGTTGATCGGGCTCGGCACGTCGCCCTCGAGCACGACGGACATCCGCGCCCGGCCCCGCTCTGGGTTCGGGATCGGCACCGCCGAAAGGAGCGCGCCGGTGTACGGATGCTTCGGGTTGACGTACAACTCGTCGCGGTCGGCGAGCTCCGCGGTCTTGCCGAGGTACATCACCATGACGCGGTCGGAGATGTGCCTCACGACGTTGAGGTCGTGCGCTATGAAGACGTACGTGAGGCCGAACTCCTTCTGCAGGTCCTTGAGCAGGTTGAGGATCTGCGCCTGCACCGACACGTCGAGCGCCGAGACGGGCTCGTCGCAGAGGATGAGCCTCGGGTTCACCGCAAGCGCGCGGGCGACGCCGATCCGCTGACGCTGGCCGCCGGAGAACTCGTGGGGGAACCTGTTGTAGTGCTCGGGGTTGAGGCCGACGACCTCGAGTAGCTCCTGCACGCGACGCTTCCGCTCCGTCGGCGTGCCGATCCCGTGAACCTCGAGCGCCTCGCCGACGATGTACCCGACCCGCTTGCGCGCGTTCAGCGAGGAGTACGGATCCTGGAACACCATCATCATGTTCCGCCGATACGGCCGCATCTGGCTCCGCGAGAGCTTCGTGATGTCCTTTCCCTCGAAGATGATGCGTCCTTCCGTCGGCTCGAGGAGCTTGAGGACGCAGCGGACGAGCGTCGACTTGCCGCAGCCGGACTCGCCGACGATGCCGAGCGTCTCGCCCTCGCGCAGCACGAAGGAGACGCCGTCGACCGCCTTCACCGTCGCGACCTGCTTCTGGAAGATGATCCCCCGCGTGACGGGAAAGTGCTTCTTCAGGTTCTCGACGACGAGGAACTCGTCGCCAGTCACCGTCGTCGTCATGCGCCAGCTCCGGCCGTGAACTCGCGGAGCAGCGAGGCGGCCTCGCGCTTCTTCGTAGCGTCGTCGAGGTGGCACGCATCCTCGTGCGAGATATCTCCCGGCCACTCGGCCAGCAAGGGCTCACGCTCGCGGCATACGGGCATCGCGTACGCGCAGCGCGGATGGAAACGGCATCCCTTCGGCGGCCGCAGCAGCGACGGCGGCTGCCCGGGGATCTGCACGAGCCGGTCGACGGTGACGTCGAGCCGCGGCAGCGACCCCATCAGGCCCCACGTGTACGGATGGCGCGGGTGGTTGAAGATCGCCTCGACGGACGCGTGCTCGACGATCTTCGCAGAGTACATCACGACGACGTCGTCGGCGGTCTCCGCGACGACGCCGAGGTCGTGCGTGATCATGATGATCGCGGTGCCGAACTCGTCCTGCAGCCGCTTGAGGAGGGCGAGGATCTGCGCCTGCGTCGTCACGTCGAGCGCGGTGGTGGGCTCGTCGGCGATGATCAGGTCCGGTGAGTTGATGAGCGCCATCGCGATCATCACGCGCTGGCGCATGCCACCCGAGAACTGGTGCGGGTAGTCGTCGACGCGCCGCTCGGGGCGCGGGATGCCAACGGCTCCGAGCATCTCGGTCGCGCGGGCGCGCGCCTGCTTCTTCGTCATGTCGTTGTGCAGGAGGGCCGCCTCGGCCAGCTGGTGCCCAATCTTGTGCACGGGGTTCAGCGACGTCATCGGGTCCTGGAAGATCATCGCGATCTCGTTCCCGCGGATCTCGCGGAGCCGCTTCGGGCTCGCCTCGAGGAGATCCTCGCCGCGGAACAGCACCTCGCCCGTGGACACGGCGTTGTGGGGGTCGTTGAGCCCCATCACGGTCAGGCACGTGACGCTCTTGCCGCAGCCGGACTCGCCGACGATGCCGAGCACCTGGCCGGGCTCGACCGTGAAGCTCACGCCGTCGACGGCCCCGACGGGGCCGTCGTCCGTCGTGAAGGTGGTCCGCAGGTCGCGGACGTCCAGGAGGGGTGCCATGACGATCCTGCGCCTTAGGTCAGCCGGATCCGGGGGTCGATCCAGGCGTACAGGAGGTCGACGACGAGCGAGAAGATGATGATCGCGACCGCGCCGAAGATGATGACGCCCTGCAGCGTCGGCAGGTCGAAGCGCCCGATCGACTCGAGCGCAGTGCCGCCGAGGCCGTTCAGCCCGAACACTGACTCGATGAAGATCGCGCCGCCGAGCAGCAGTCCGAGGTCCATGCCGACCATCGTGACGACGGGCAGCAGCGCGTTGCGCAGGATGTGCGAGCGCATCACCGTCGACTCCGGCGCACCCTTCGCCCGCGCCGTCCGCACGTAATCCTGCGTCATCGTCTCCATCACCTCCGCACGCACGAACCGCACGTACGTCCCCGCCACCACCAACGCCAACGTGAACCACGGCAAGACCATGTGGTACGCCCAGTCGGTCAGACCGCCACACGTCGAGGCCTCCGGCACGCTCACCACTTCGCAGTAGCCCCCGATCGGCGTCCACCCCAGCCGGTAGCCGATGATGTACGACAGCATCAGCCCGATCCAGAACGACGGCAGCGAGATCCCGATCAACACGTAGACCATCGCCGTCCGATCCAACAGCGACCGCGGACGCAGCGCCGACAGGATCCCCAGCGGAATCGCAATCGAGAGGACGAGGATCATGGCGCCGAACACCAACGACGCCGTGATCGGCGCCGCCCGGAAGATCTCCTCGTTCACCGACTGCCGCGTCACGAACGACTGCCCCAACGACCCCTCGAATACGAGCCGCTTCAAGAACCTCGCGTACTGCACATACACGGGCTGGTCCAAGCCGAGGAACTTCTCCACCTCGCGCACCTTCTCCGGCGTCGCCGACTGCCCCGCCGCCAACCGCGCCGGATTCGCCGGCACCAGGAAGAAGATCACGTAGGTCACGAACGTGACGGCGACGAACAACACCATCGCCCAGAGGAGCCGGCGTACGAGGTAGCGGAACATGAAGTCTGGAAGCCTAGTCGATAGTGGGGAAGGAGGAACTGTGGGAGGGGCGCCGGGCGCCCCTCCCACGGTCTGCCTACTGCCTCTCGAGCCCTACTTCGTGCAGATCTGGGTCAGGAGAGACCCCTGGATCGACGTGTAGCCGTAGCAGCCGACCTTCGTGCTCGTCAGGATCCGAGCGGTCGACGCGATGTACGGGACGACCGGAACCGCATCCTTCATGAGCGACTTGTCGAGCGCGGCATACGCGTCGAGCCGGGCCTGACCGGCCAATCCGTAGGCCACGTCCATCAGCTTGTTGTACTTCGGATCGTTGAAGTACGACACGTTGACGTTGTTGTCTGGCTGGATCCGGCGGCCGTCGAGCAGCACATTGATGAAGTTCGCCGGATCCGGGTAGTCCATGCCCCAGCCTTCGTACGTGATGTCGAAGGGCTCGCCGCGGACCGCCGTCTTCTCGTGCTGGACGACGCGGTCGAACAGCTTGATCTCGACGTCGATCCCGATCTGCTTGAGGTTGAACTGGACCGACTGCGCAATCGGCGGGCCGACGCCGACGTTGGACGTGTACATCACGGCCTTGCCGTCACGCGTGTTGCCCTGCGCGAGCGCCTTCGCCTTGGGGTAGTTCGGGCCCTTCAGGCTGTAGATGTCCGCCTCCTTGAAGCCGGGCATCGAGTGCGGCAGGAACTGATCCGTCCGCTTGCCGGCGAGGAAGCCGTGCTGTGCGGTCATGAACTTCCGGTCGAGTGCGTGAGCGACGGCCTGGCGGAGCTTCACGTTGCCCGTGAAGATCGGCCGGGTCGTGTTCAGCGCGATGTACCAGAGCACCGTCTGGGGCTTGACGTAGAACTGGCTCTTGTTGAGGCCGTACTTGTCGGCCAGTTCCTTGGCCTGCGCGGGCGGGAAGCTGCAAAGGTCTGCCTCGCCCTTCTCGCACTGCAGGCGCTGCGTCGCCAGGTCAGCGCCGACGACCCAGCGGACCTGGTCGAGGTTGTTCTTGAAGCCGAGCGACTTGAACGGCTCGATTTTGTTATTCCAGTGCGGGTTCCGCACCATCAGAGCGGAGGTCTTGACGTTCCACTCCTTCAGGTAGTACGGGCCCGCGGAAACCGTCGGCGCCTTGACGCCCTCGGCCGTGAACGGCAGATTCGCCGGCACGGCGGCGAAGAACATCATCGACATCCGAGCCATGAAGTCCGGCGCCACCTTCTTCTGGACGACGACGAACGTCGACGCGTTGGGTGCCTTGTAGCTCGCGACATCGTCGAGGAACGACGAGGCCGGCGACTGCATGTCCTTGCTCAAGGCGCGGTCGAAGGCCCGCTTGAAGTTCGCCGACGTCACGGCGGAGCCGTCGCTGAACTTGAAGCCCTTCTTGATCGTGAACGTGTAGGTCTTGCCGTCCTTGCTGACCTTCGGCATGCCCTGCGACGCCATCGGCGTCAGGCGACCGCCGGCCGCGCCCTCGACGTGCGGGTAGTACAAGAGTGTCAGCTGCGAGGCCGACATCATGGTCCAGGTGTGGCTGAAGTACGAGAGACCCGTGTCGATGTAGTCGAAGTCGCTGCGGTTCGTGATCGTGATCGACCCGCCGGCCTGCTTCTTCTCAGCGGCTTGGGTACCGCCCGCTGCTGATCCCGCGAGCATCGCGGCGGTGAGTAGAGAGACTCCAAGCACACTCATCGCAGCTGAAGTCCAGATGCGTCCCTTCATTTTACTCCTCTCGGTGTCTGATCCGGTGAAGGCCACTGGCCCGGGGCATGCTATCGCCCATCAACTTGGACGGACGGCGCGAGTGATTGTTAGCAGACGGAGAAACCGCGCGCTCCGGGCTAGAGGCGGGAGCGCGGGTCGAACGCGTCGCGCAGCCCGTCACCGAGCAGGTTGAACGCGAGCGTCGTGAGCACGACGGCGACGCCGGGCCACACCATCAGGAGCGGACGCGTGGTGTAGTACTCGGGCGCTGTTGCGAGCAGATTGCCCCAGCTCGGCGTGGGCAGCTGAATGCCGACGCCGAGGAACGAGAGCCCCGCTTCGGCGAGCACGAAGCCCGCCACGACGAGTGTCGAGTACACGATGATCGGCGCGACGAGGTGCGGCAGCAGGTGCGAGCGGATGATGCGGAAGTCGCTTGCGCCGGTCATCAGCGCCGCCTCCACGAACTCCTTCTCTCTGAGCGACAGCACCTTTGCGCGGATGATCCTCGCCGGGTAGAACCAGCCGAAGACGCTGAACACGAGCACGAGGTTGACGACACCGGGCGCGACGGCGCCTCCGAACGTGACGCTGTTGAGCCGGCTTCCGGCGGTGCTCGCCAGGGCGATCACGAAGAGCAATACGGGGAACGCCATCGTGATCTCGGTGAGCCGCGCGATGATCGTGTCTGTCCAGCCGCGGAAGTAGCCGGCGGCCGCGCCCATCGTGACGCCGATCAGCATCACCATGATCGTCGACGCTACGGCCACCTGCAGCGACACGCGGCCGCCGTACAGCAGCCGCAGGAACTCGTCCCGCCCGAGCGAGCCGTCCGCGCCGAGGATGAGAATCTGCTTCTCGCCCGTCTCGAAGTTCGAGACGTAGCTCAGCGGTCCCACGGGGAGCAGCCCTTCGTCGAGGCCGTCCGTGTGGATGTCGCTCGGGCCGTGGCCGATGAGCCGCTCGGCGAGCCACGCTCCGGGATAGACGGCGAGCACGAGGAAGGCGAGGAAGAAGATGCTCGCGACCGCGACCCGGTCGCGCCTGAAGCGCGCAAAGACCTGCTCCCAGTAGCCGCGGGCCTTGATCGCTTCGAGTTCGCCGAGGTCCGCGATGTCGGCGGGCATCGAGAGCGTCCGGCCCCCGACGTTGGCCGTAACCCCCTCCGATGTCAACTTGGCATTCGCGGCGTGCTCGAACTCGCCCGGTGGTCTGTTCGTCCTCGACATCGCTGGTTGGGGATCATAGCCGACGCGCCCCATGGGCCTGAGCCTGGCGGAGGCCCGCGTTGTCAGCTACTTCCCCCGCCGGCACCGCCATGATCCACCGACCGCGTTTGTCCGGGGGAAGGAGCTAGGACAGCGCCTCGGCGCCGCCGACGACCTCGAGAATCTCCTGCGTGATCTCCGCCTGGCGGGCGCGGTTCATCTGCAGGGTGACGCGGTCGATCAACTCGCCCGCGTTCTTCGAGGCGTTCCGCATCGCCGTCATCTGGGCTCCCTGG
>JANOUB010000008.1:0-5350 GCA_031416615.1 Thermoleophilia bacterium | reverse complement strand
GCGAGATCGAGCGCCGCCCTGACGGCCCGCTCGGCGTCGTCCTCCTGCGCGACGGGCGCACCCCAGACGGCCATGACGGCGTCGCCGATGAACTTCTCGACCGTGCCACCGTACCGTTCGATCACCGTGCGAGCGACATCGAAGTAGCGGCTCAGGAGCTCGCGCGTATCCTCGGCGTCACGCCCTTCGGAGGCAGCGGTGAAGCCGACGAGGTCGACGAACAGCACCGAGACGAGACGGCGCTCTGCGGCTGCCGGCCCCCGTGCAGCGGCTGCTGCCGTCGTCGCCGCGACGCCGTCGCCGAGCTTCGTGCCGCATTCGCCGCAGAAGTTCACATCGGGCGCATTCGGAGTGCCGCACGACGGACACGGCGCCGCCAGGCTCGCGCCGCATTGACGGCAGAATTTGCGGCCACCCTCGTTGGTCGTTTCACAGGCTGCGCAGATCATCTGGATGACCTTACTTCCGGAGACCCGGTCTCAGCGGCAGGCGGCCGCGATCCTGACCGGCGAGATCGGCGGCGAAGCTGTCCTGCGGCTGCCGTGGGTGTCGGAGCCGAGCGATCTGATCGACGTGCGCGCGAGCCCGTTCTGATCGACGTAAGCCTGGAGCCACCGTTCCGCGTGATCGCCGGGCGCCCGTCCGGGTCGTCGTCCCCGATGAGCCATCGCAGCGCCACGCGATTCCGTGCCAACAGCCGCCGACGTCGTCACCTGTCAGGCTGCGATCGTGATGGCTGACCGATCGCGCGACACCGGGCTGGCCCATAGCGGGCGGGCCTACGGCTGGCCCGACTTCGATCCCGAGGTCGTCGAGGGCCTCGTCGAGAACGATTCCCGTTTCATCAACCGGCGCCAGGACGGCTGGATCGCCTGTCCGCTCGTCGGACACTACGACGACCAGCTCCGCTGGAAGGACGACAACTACCGCAAGGGCAGCGTTCCGTGCGGCGATCCTCCGGCGAGCTTCCGCGCTGCCCCGACCTACGTCCTCGAGAGCGCGCTCGACAACTTCATCGCCGGCCGAGACCTGATCGGGGAAGCCGCCAAGGGGCAATGGGGCAGGGCCGCCGAGACAGGACGCCTCGGCAACGAGAACAGCGAGGGTGCGCTGACATGGAACGTACTCCGGTCGCTCCAGGAAGCCGGCTGCCTGAGCGTTGCTGCCCGCGTGCTCGCCGACGCCGAGATTGCCACCGAACCAGAGTTCTTCTTCTGGGGACAGCGCCTGGAGCTGACAGTAGCCGCAGCCTGGACAGAGCTGCAGACGATCCGCAACGAGCTCGAGCCCGGGCTTGCGCAGCAGACCGAGCCGGACGCCTCCCTGCACATTCCGGGCTGGGGCTGGGTGCTGATCGAGGCCAGGTTCGGCAGCGGCACCGATGTCTACGACGATCCCGCCCGCGTCGAGGCCTGGCTCGAGCGCTACGCCGCGGCGTGTCCAGGTGTCTTCGACGATGAGGCGATCCGGGGCGTGAAACTGCGCGAGTTCCCCCAGCAGCTCCTGCGGAACATCGCCCTCGCTCACAAGCTCAAGGAGCAAGGCGAGCACGCCACCGTCGTTTCGCTCGTGCGCGAGAACGACCCGACCAACATCGAGAAATGGGTGGGCCGCTGCCTGGCGGCGACCGCGGACGTCGATTTCCGCCGCGCGACCTGGGAGGAGCTCTACCGGGCCCTCGACCCCCACGACGCCGGCCTCGAGCTGCTGCGCTTCTACATGGAGAACAAGAGCTACGGGCTCCGCCCCGCGTTTGCGCTCCAGGAAGCCGACGATGACACAGCCGGGTCGGTCGAGGAGTGAGGTCGGCGCGGCGGGTGAGCGCTACCCACCGCGAAACGCCTCGGCGACACGCTAGGCCACGCGCTCGGCCCAGTCGCCGTAGAGGCCCGTGTAGGCCCCGCCTCGCGCCATCAGCTCCGCGTGTGTCCCCGTCTCCACGATCTGCCCGTCGGCGAGGACAACGATCAGATCTGCACCCTGGATCGTCGACAGCCGGTGGGCGATCACGAACGCAGTTCGCCCGAGGAGCAGACGGTGCAGCGCGCTCTCGATCACCCGCTCGGTGCCGATGTCGACCGACGAGGTAGCCTCGTCGAGGATCAGGATTCGCGGGTCGGCGAGCAGCGCCCGGGCGAAGGCAAGCAGCTGCCTCTGCCCCAGTGAGAGTCTAAATCCCCGCTCGCCGAGTTGTGTGTCGTATCCGTTCTCGAGCTCACGAATCCAGCCGTCGGCACCGACCGCAGCAGCTACCTGTTCGACTTCCTCCCTCGTCGCGTCCGGCCGGGCGAAGGCGATGTTCTCGGCCACGGTGCCGGCAAACAGGAACCCTTCCTGCGGCACGACGCCGAGCTGGCGCCGCAGCGACTTCTGCTCCACCTCGCGCAGATCGTGCCCGTCGATCGTGATCCGGCCCTCACGGACGTCGTAGAAGCGGGCGATCAGCTTGGCGATCGTCGACTTGCCGGCGCCGGTCTGGCCGACGAGCGCCACCGACGTTCCGGCGGGAACGTCGAGGTCGATGCCGTGCAGCACATCGGGCAGCGACCCATACCCAAACCGGACACCGTCGAATCGGACGTTCCCGTCGATCCGCGGCAGCGCGAATGCGGCGGGTGCGTCCACGATCTCGGGCTCCTCGTCGAGCACCTCGATGATCTTGTCGAGCGCCGCGGTCGCCGAGAGGAACGTGTTGTAGAGCTGCGACAGCTGCTGCACCGGATCGAAGAAGTTCGCCAGGTACAGGAAGAACGCGAGCAGCGTCCCGATCGAGACCTGGTCGTTGACGAGCAGGTAGCCGCCGTAGCCGAGCACGATCGCGGTCGCGAGGGAGGCGAGGAAGTCGACGACGGGGAAGTAGAGGCCGTTGAGCACGATCGTCTCGTAGTTCGCGTCGCGGTAGAGGCTGTTGATGCCGCGGAAGCTCGCCTGGTTCCTGGGCTCGCGCGCATAGGACTGGACGACGCGCATGCCGGCGATATCCTCTGCGAGCGTCGCGGTGACGAGGCCGATGCGCTCGCGCACCCGGCGGTAGGCGCGGTTCGAGCGGATGCGGAACCAGATCGTGGCGAGCGCCATCAGCGGCAAGACCGAGAGCGTCGCGAGCGCGAGACGCCAGTCGAGCACGAACAGCACGACGGCCGTGCCGACGAGGAGCATGAGGTTCTGCACGAGCGATGTGACGCCATCGGTGATGAGCGTGTCCAGTGCCTCGACGTCGTTCGTGATGCGGCTGACGATCACCCCCGTGCGATTGCGCTCGAAGTAGCCGAGCGAGAGCCGCTGCAGATGCGCAAAGAGCCGGATTCTCAGGTCTGCGAGTGCCCGTTCGCCGACCCAACCGGTCAGGTACGTCTGGAGCGAGGAGAGACCGAAAGCGACGAGCCCGGTCGCGACGAACGCGACGACGATCCACGCGAGGGTCTGCAGGTCGCCCGTCTTGATGCCCTGGTCGACCGCGAGCTTGGCGAGAAGCGGAGGTACCAGCGCGACGAGCGTGAAGGCAAACAGAGACACGATCGCGCCCGCTGTGCGTGCGCGGTAGGGCAGCGCAAGCCCGACGAGGGTGGCGATGCGGCGCCGCGTCTGTCGCCACGTCCAGTCGCCGACCGTGCCGCCCCGCTCCTCCGAGAGATGGGCGCCCGCCTGCCAGACCTTCACGCGGACACCCCGATCTCCTGGAGCAGCCCGTAGTCATGGATCTCGCGGTAGACCGGGCTCGTCTCGAGGAGCTCGCTCTCCGTGCCCCGCGCGACGATGCGACCGTGCTCCAGCACGATGACAGTGTCGGCGAGCGCGATCGTCGAGAGCCGGTGCGCGATCACGATCGTCGTTCGACCCCGCATCGCTTCGGTGAGGCCCGCACGAATCAGCGACTCCGTGGTCGCATCGACGGAGGCGGTCGCGTCGTCGAGGATGAGGATCCGCGGGTCGATCACGAGCGCACGGGCGATCGCAAGCCGCTGCCGCTGGCCGCCGGAGAGCGTCACCCCCCGCTCGCCGATCACCGTGTCGTAGCCGTCGGGAAGCTGCTCGATGAAGGGGTGGGCTTGCGCAGCACGCGCGGCCGCCTCGACGAGCTCCTGCGTCACATCGGGCACACCGAAGGCGATGTTGTCGCGGACGCTCGCGGAGAAGAGGAACGGATCCTGTGAGATGACCCCGACCGCGCGCCGTAGCGACCGCCTCGTGACGTCGCGCACGTCGGCACCGTCGATGAGCACGCTCCCGGCGCTCACGTCGTAGAAGCGTGGCACGAGCGAGGCAAGCGTCGTCTTGCCCGAACCGGAGGCGCCGATCAGGGCAATCGTGGTTCCGGCCTCGATCTCGAGATCGATTCCCTCGAGCACGAGCCGGCCCGGGTCGTAGCCGAAGTCGACGCCGGCGAAGACGACGCGGCCGGGGCCTGCAGGCAACTCACCGGCACCGGATCCATCCGCGACTTCCTCGGGCTCGTCGATCACCTCGAAGAACCGCTCGCCCGAGGCGGTGGCGCGCTGCGCCTGGCCGATCCACAGACCGAGGCTGCGCAGCGGTACGACCAGCATCGTGAGGAGAAGGTTGAAGGCGAAGAAGCCGCCGATTGTGAGATCGCCCTGAACGACGAAGTGACCCGCCGCAAGAAGCACGCCCGCCTGCGCGAGCGTCGGCAGAAACGTGAGCAACGGCACGTACAGGGAGCGCTGGGTGTTCGCGCGCACGGCCGCTTCGAAGACGCCGTCGGACGCGCGCCGAAACTGCTCCTCGACCTGCCCCTCCTGGGCGAACGACTTGACGACGTGAATGCCCACGATCGACTCCTCTGCAACCGTCGCGACGTCACCGAGCTTCTGCTGCACCTCGCGTAGGACGGGGTGGGAGACGTGGCTGTAGCGATACGCGACGCCGACGAGCAGCGGCGTGATCGCCAGGGCGAGTAGCGCGAGGCGCCACTCGTAGAAGAAGAGGACGGCGGTGACGGAGCCGATCGTGATCACGTGCTGGGCGAAGAAGATGAGGCCGTAGCCGAGAAAGAAGCGGATCGTCTGGAGGTCGACGGTCGCCCGCGACATCAGCTGTCCGGTCTGGTGCCGGTCGTAGTAGCCGAACGAGAGGCGAAGCAGACGCGCGTAGAGGGCGTCACGCATGTCCCATTCGACGGCGAGGGCCTGCTTGCCGGAGATGAACCTGCGACCGAGCATCAGGACCGCCCTGAGCAGGCCGACGGCGAGGATCGCACCGATCAGGAGGGCGAGCTGATGGCCGTCCTGCCCGCCGCGGAGCTCGTCGATGACGAACCCCGTCAGCACGAGGACCGCGATCGCGGCAGCCTGCGAGAGGATCGCGAGAACCGTCGAGACGGCGAGAGACG
>JANOUB010000007.1:0-2570 GCA_031416615.1 Thermoleophilia bacterium | reverse complement strand
AGAATCCGGGAGCGCCCATGGCGGCTTCGAGCTGTTCCTGGCGGGCCGTCAGCTGATCGGGGTCAAAGATACTCCCGAACCCAGTCGAGCTGGGCTCCGAGCTCCTCGAGCAACTGCGAGAGAGGTTGATTCTCCTGGTCGACCACGCACCCAAGGGTAGCTGCGGCAGCCGACACGGTGACAGGCTTTAGCCTGTCTCCCGGGTTCCGCCGCAACTCTGGAAACCGGCTCAAGCCTGTCACCGTGGCGCCACGAGAACGTCCCTCACGATGGCGCAGCAACAGAGAAAAGCGAGGCCGACGGCGAGCCCTGCGGCAACGTCGCTGACGAAGTGGACGTTGAGGATGATGCGACTCACCCCCATCGCGAGCGCCATGACCGCTGCTGCCGCAAGCCACCCGGCCGCCCGGAGCGGCGACCGGGCTCGCTCGACAGCGAGCAGCCCGAGCGCGCCGTACAGCACGACGGCGGTGGCGGCGTGGCCGCTCGGGAACGAATACGAGCCCGGCAGCGGGATCGGGCTACCGAGGTCGGGCCGGGCGCGCTCGTAGATCAACTTCAGAGCCGCCACGAGTGCGGTGATACCGAGCACAGCGAGCGCCACGAACATCGCGTCCGCCCGACGTGGCGCGCGCCACAACAAGATCACGGCAACCCCTGTTACGGCCACGGTGCCGGCGACGCCACCGAGCGACGTGAAGACACGCGTGACCCATTCGACGCCGCCGGGCACGTTCCCGGCGACCCAGCGAGAGACGTCATCGTCGATCGCCACGACCTGACCACCGCGGACGAACGCCGCAGCGAGCGCCACGAAGACGAGCAGGCCGAGCGCAGCAAGAACCCCTTCGACAACGAGGCGTGTTCGTGCCTCTTCGGGGATCTTGCTTGCGATCAGAGTGGCACCACCAATGGGTAGGCAAGAACAGCGTCGGCCGCGCACATTCCGCGTAACCCTGGAGACAGGCTAAAGCCTGTCACCGAGGCTCTGCCCAATACATGCCGCGGGAGACAGGCAACGGCCTGTCGCCGTGCCTTCGCGGCGGGCCGGCCCCTTCAGGATCACGCGAAGCGTGCAGAAAGCAGTGATTTGGGGGAATCCGAGATACGCTCTTCCATCTCGGGCTCTCCCAAATCACGCCCCGTGACAGCGCTTGAACTTCTTGCCCGACCCACACCAACAGGGATCGTTGCGGCCGACATCCCGGTCGTCGTCCTTCACGACCTGACGGTGCACCGTGGGAGGCGAGGCGACGGCCGTCGCGGCCCCGAGCCCGCCCGCAGCTGCGATCACCTCGGCCCCCGACGAGGTTTCGTGCTCGTAGGAGAGCGCCTGTGGCGCCTCGACGGGCCGGAGCGCCTGCTCCGCCTCGTCCTGTTGCACCTCGACGTGGAACAGCGTCACGACAACCTCTTCGCGAATGATGCGGCTCAACTCCTCGAACATCACGTGACCCTCGCCCCGATACTCGACCAGCGGGTCCTTCTGGGCCATCGCGCGGAGATGCACACCCTCGCGCAGGTAGTCCATCGACTCGAGATGCTCGCGCCACCGCGTATCGACCACCTGGAGGATCACGAACCGCTCGATCTCGCGCATCAACTCCGGCCCGAAGCCGGTCTCGCGATCGGTGTAGGCGTCGAGGGCGTCCTCGCTGAACTCTTGCACGAGCGCCTCACGCGAAAGGTCGACCTCTTCGCTCAGCTCAGCGACGGTGATGTCGCTGCCGTACAGCGCGGTCATCTGGGCGACGAGACTGTCGAGATCCCAGTCCTCGGGAGCATCCCCGTCGGTCGTGTTGAGGACATTCTGGCGGACGACGTCCTCGATCCACTGGCGGATCTCCTCGGAGGTGTCCTCGCCGTGGAGCACGTGACGGCGCTGTTCGTAAATCACCATGCGCTGTGTGTTCATCACGTCGTCGTACTTGAGGACGTTCTTGCGGGCGACGAAGTTCTGCTCCTCCACCTTCTTCTGGGCGCCCTCGATCTGGCGCGAGAGGATCGATGCCTCCATGGGTTGGTCGTCGGGGATCTTGAAGCGCTCCATGATCCCGTGGATCCGGTCGCCCGCGAAGAGCCGCACCAGATCGTCCTGCGCCGACAGGTAGAACCGCGTCTCCCCGGGGTCGCCCTGGCGGCCCGAGCGGCCGCGGAGCTGGTTGTCGATCCGGCGTGACTCGTGGCGCTCGGTGCCGAGCACGTACAGGCCGCCGAGCTCGCGCACCTCGTCGTCGATCTTGATGTCGACTCCGCGGCCCGCCATGTTCGTCGCGATCGTGACAGTGCCCTTCAGCCCCGCGCCGACGATGATCTCGCTTTCGCGCTCGTGCTCCTTGGCGTTGAGCACGTTATGCGGGACGCCACGTCGCGTCAGGAGCTCGGACAGGTACTCGGACGTCTCCACCGCGATCGTGCCGACCAGTACAGGCTGCCCGATCTCGTGGCGCGCGACGAGATCATCGGCCACCGCGTTCCACTTCGCTTCCTTGCTCTTGAAGATGTAGTCGTTCTCGTCCTTGCGGATGACGTCGACGTTCGTCGGGATCGCGACCACGTGGAGGTTGTAG
>JANOUB010000006.1:0-1662 GCA_031416615.1 Thermoleophilia bacterium | reverse complement strand
GTCGACCACCCATGCCTGAAGGAGACTCTCAGCAATGAACCGGAAGCTGACGTTCACGTGCGTTGCGCTCGTCGCATCGCTCGCCCTTGGCGTTACGGCTGCAATCGCCGGGACCGCACGCGGCGCGGCCGACCCCGGCGTGACTGCAGACTCGATTCTCCTCGGTGGGACGGCACCGCTGTCGGGGCCTGCTTCTCAGTACGCCTCGATCGCGCGCGGTGCCGACGCCTACTTCAAGTACGTGAACGCCAGGGGCGGCATCAACGGCCGAACGATCACCTACAAATACGTCGACGACGGCTACAACCCGGCGCAAAGCGTTCCCGTGACGCGACAACTGGTCGAGCAGGACAAGGTCTTCGCGGTCTTCAACTCGCTCGGCACGGTTCACAACGTCGCTGTGAGGCCTTATCTGAACAGCATGAAGGTGCCCCAGTTGTTCGTCGCATCGGGTGCGACGACCTGGGGACGAGACTACGCGGAGTACCCGTACACGATCGGGTTTCAGCCGAGCTACCAGGCAGAAGGGTGGGTGTACGGGAAGTACCTGGCGCGCACCGCTCCCGGCGCCACGGTCGCAGTGCTGTTCCAGAACGACGACTACGGCAAAGACCTCCTCGGTGGTCTGAAGCGGGGTCTCCAGCGTTCGAAGGTGAAGGTGATCGCCGCCCAGCCGTATGAGGTCACGTCCCCCGACGTCTCATCGCAGATCGCGAAGTTGAAGTCGTCCGGAGCCGACACGCTTGCGATCTTCGCCACCCCGACATTCGCGATCCAGGCGTACCAGTTCGCGAACAAGCTCGGCTGGAAGCCGAAGCGCATCATCAACAACGCCGTCGCGTCTGCCTCGACCTCGATGCAGATTGCGTCGTCGGCGGGGCAGAACAAGCTCGTCAACGGAACCGTCTCGATTCAGTTCCTGAAGGACCCGACCGATCCGCAGTGGAAAAACGACCCTGCGATGAAGCTTTACCGCAGGATTCTGACCCAGTACGCCCCGGGCGCGAATGTCAACGACCCGCTGCACGTGTACGGGATGGCGTCTGCGTGGACGGCTGCGGACGCCCTCAAGAAGGCGGGCAAGGATCTGACGCGCGCCTCGCTGATCAAGGTGCTCGACACCTTCAACGCCACCGCTAACCCGTTCCTGCTGCCGGGAATTGCGCTCAAGACGGCCGGCAAGGATCACTACCCGATCGAGCAGATGCTGCTGCAGCGATGGCAGACCGGCTCCTGGAAGTCGTTCGGCGGGCTCTGGGGGTACAGGGCCTCCTGACAGGAAAATAGGCGATGGGGCATCACCCAATTTTCATCAGCCCGTGACCGCCCGCCCCGCGGACAGCACAACTAGCCCGGAGAAACGCTCACGGCGAGGGCGGAACCGTTTGGTGGGAGAAGTAGCCGGGACGTGCCTCGTCGGTGCTTCGGTGCCGGCGGCATCTGGCGCCCTCACCTGTTTCAGGATCGCCCGCTCGTCTATGCTGACGGCTTCCGGCGCGAGGAGACCGCCCGGCGACAACTAGGTACGCGCCGATGACCCACCTTGTCTCCGAGATACTCGCTGCGCCCCTCGACGACCTCATGGCCGAGGCACGATCACTGCGCCGCGGGCGTCTCGTTACCTACTCCCCCAAGGTCTTCATCCCGCTGACGACGTTGTGT
>JANOUB010000005.1:0-4771 GCA_031416615.1 Thermoleophilia bacterium | reverse complement strand
TATGAGCGCTCTTCGCATCGGCCTCGGGATCGACGCGCACGCATTCGAGCCCGGCGTGCCGCTCGTTCTTGCTGGGGTAGCGATCGACAGTCCGCGTGGTCTCGCCGGGCACTCGGACGGCGACGTGATAGCTCACGCGCTCACCGACGCGCTGCTCGGTGCCGCGGGACTCGCCGACATCGGGGCGCTGTTCCCGTCCGACGACGAGCGCTACCGGGGGGCCGACTCGCTCGCGCTGCTGGCGGAGGCGTACCGGCAGGTGCGAGAGGCGGGCTACGACCTCGTCAACGCCGACTGCGTGCTCGTCGGCCAGGAGCCACGCATCGCTCCGCATCGTGTTGCGATGAGCGAACGCCTCGCCGCAGCTCTTGGGGTGGACGCCGACAGAGTGGGTGTGCGGGCAACGACGACCGACTATCTCGGCTTCACAGGGCGAGGCGAGGGGCTCGCAGCTCAGGCGGTGGCGTTGCTCGAGCGAGCAGCCGAGTGAGCCATCGCTCCTTCACCTACGACGAGCGTCCCGAACTCCGCAAGCACTGAGCCTGGATCCACCGTTTTGCGCGGGCGTTGCATCTCCGTACCGAAGGCCCGCCAGGCCGTTCCCCGACCCGGACGAGCGCCTCGCGATCACGCAAAACGGTGGATCCAGGCTGAGGCTTCCCCCGCGGGGCATGGCCGGCGTTCATGCCTCGCGTCGCCGATCTCGAACGAGCGCTGGCACCGCCTCTACGAGCGCTTCGGTGGTTTCCAGTTCTGGCTCGTCGACGAGGCGACCGACGAGATCCTCGCCGAGGGAAACTCGTTGCCGCCGCAGCACCGCGGTTCTGCGCCCAGATGCTGCCACCCGGCTCGTGCTGGCGGGGTGGCCGAAGGCCAACCTGCCTCCCAAGGATCAGCCTCGAGCTACAGCTTCGCAGTTCCTTGCGATCCGGTCGACTGGATCCGCTATCACCGTGTCCCGCCCCGCTCCACAGATCACCGTGTCGCGCTCTCCGTCGCGGGCTCGGATGACGTCGTCGCCGGCTCCACCGCTGATCGAGTCGACCTGTGCGCCGCCCACGAGCAGGTCGTTGCCAGCGAGGCCGTAGATCGTATCCCGGCCCCCACGACCGTACAGGCGATCACGGTAGGGAGTCCCGCGAAGCGTGTTGGCGCCGGGCGTCCCCGACCGCGTGATGCCGGATGGTGTGTTGAGCCGAAGGGTCGCGGTGTTGTCCGAGGGGTTAGGGTCGATCCCCCGAGGCCACGTCACGACTTGGGCCGAGATCACCGACTCGGCACTGGAGGTGACGCGTACGACGAACTCGACCACGTAGTGCGATGGCTTGGAGAGACGACCCGCGTCGCACTGGATGATCGTCGTTCCCGAGCATCCGGCGCCGCTGTCGTAGGTGGTCGACTCGAGCGTCATCGTGCGTGGCAGCTCCACTATGAGCAGCAGAAAACCATCGCTCGCAGCCGGGATGAACAAGCTCCTTCGTACCTCCGCCCGCAATGACACGCGATCGCCGGACGCAGCGCGGACGCGGCTGGCTGTGAGCGCCACCGCAACATCGGTTGGACCGGCAGCAGCAGAAGTGCCTCCGCCAACCGGACCACCCGGCGGTGCGACCGGACCTGAGTTGCCTCCTCCCATATCCACATTGACCAGGGAGCCGTTGTTCGACGTATCCCGGTCGGGTACGGGCCCGGTCACTTGGGCGTAGAGCTGTGTGCCCACGCGCCGGTCGCTCCCGGTCTGTAACCGCTGGGCCACGTCGATCACCTCGCCCGCCGCGTACGTGCGGGTGTCGCAGAACAGCGCGATGTGCGAGCCGCTCTGCTGGAGGGTGCAGTTCAGCGCGCCTGGCGGTGCAAGCTGACTCACCGAGATGTGCCTCTCCCCCTCCCGCGTCAGGTCGAAGGCGAGCGAGATCGAGGCTCGTCCGCCGACGTTGTAGACCCGCCAGGTTACGTCGAAGACGTCCGGCTCACCTGCCACCGGTGTGACCGACAGATTGGTCACGCGTGCATCGGGAAGATTGGCCGGGTCGTAGGTGAAGAATTGGACAGACGAGTTCAGGCGCTCGCCGCCGAACTCGTCTATCTGGATGCGATGCACGAAGTCGTACTCGCCGCTCGCCAACGTCGTTGCGAATGTCAGGACTTGGCTTGCGCCCGGTCCGAGAGGCGCGACGTCGCATTCCGTTGTGATCCCTGGTGCACCACATTCCGCGGGGGCCGACGAGACGACGCCGTGTTCAGGGTCGTCCGTGCTCACCGTGACTTTGATCGCGCCCGTCGGCGTGTTGCCCCCGTTCGACACGGTCACCGACCACGTAACCGTCGAACCCATAGGGACAGCACTCGGCCCCGGTGAGACCGCGATTGTGAGTTGAGACTGGGTCGCCGCCGACGAAGATATGCAGAAAGTCGCAAACAGTGCGGCGGCGCCGAACAGCACCGAACGCCGGACGAAGCGTCGCCGGGGCGATTTGCTGTGTCGTCTCACGGTTCGGACACTGTAGTTTGCTTCGTGGCTCCGTCGCCGGACGCGGCAAGAGCCGGGCTACGCGGCCGGCAGGGTGAAGCTCACCCGGGCGCCGCCGCCCGGACGATTCTCCGCCCAGATTCGGCCGCCGTGCGCCTCGACGAGGCCGCGGGCGATCGCGAGCCCGAGGCCGGCACCGCGCTGCGACCGGGCCGGGTCGCAGCGCCAGAAGCGGTCGAACATGCGCCGCTCTGCCTCTTCGTCGAGTCCTTCGCCCGTGTCCTCGACCGTGACGCGAACCGCATCCCGGTCGGGCTGGACGCGTACTGCGACGGTACCGTCGGACGGCGTGTGTCGAAGGGCGTTCGTGAGGAGGTTGAGCAGCACGCGCTCGACCTTGTCCGGCGCGAATCGTGCGACCGCACCCGGGTCGATGTCGGAATCGAGCGAGATGTGCCGCTGTACCGCCTCGGCGGCCACGCCGCGTAGGCACGACGAGACGAGGTCACCGAGGGCGGAGGCATGCAACTCGAGGGTCAGGGCGCCGGCATCGATCCGCGCGAGCTCGAACAGGTCGTCGACGAGCAACGTCAACCCTCGTACCTGGTCACCGAGCGCCGGCAGGTAGTCAGCAGGCTCGGCGAGACCGTCCTCGAGCGCCTCGAGCATCGCCTGCATGTTCGCGAGTGGAGTCCTCAGGTCGTGGCTTGCCCACGCGACGAGCTCGCGGCGGGCATCGAACAACTGCTCCAGGTTCTCTGCCATCTGGTTGAACGACGCGGCCATGTCAGCGACCTCGGCCGGCCCCGATTCGGGTGCCCGCACCGTCAGGTCACCGTGCGAGAGGGCTACCGATGCGTCACGAACACTGTCGATTGAACCTGCGATCGACCGCGCCAGGACGAGGCCACCGATCATCGCAACCGTCGCCGAGGCGGCCGAGACAGCGAGGATCTTGACGTCGTCCCCCATGTGGAACATCACCCAGCCCGACAGGAGCACCGCCACGAGCGGCAGGCAGACGGCCAGGGCTGCGAGGCCCGTGAGCTGCAGACGGACCGTGGGCAGACCTCTCAGCGCGAGAGCAAGGATCAGCCCGACGCCGAGCGTGGCAAGCGCGACTGCTGCGGCGCCCCAGATCATCGCGATCATCGGCTCACGGCACCAGGCGGTAGCCGACGCCCCAGACGGTCTGGAGGTGGATCGGCTCTGACGGATCGGTCTCGATCTTCTCGCGTAGGCGCCGGACGTGCACGGTCACGGTGCCGGTGTCGAGCGCGGCCTCGTAGCCCCAGACGCGGCTCATCAGCTGGTCGCGCCCGAACACGCGCCGGGGATTGCCGGCGAGGAACGCAAGGAGGTCGAATTCCTTCGCCGTCAGGCGCAGTTCCTGCCCTGCCTTGTGGACGTCCCGCGTGCGCGTGTCGATCTCGATATCGCCGAACGAGAACTGCGCCTGCGTATCCTCGGCCGGCTTCGACCGCCGCAACACGGTCCGTACGCGGGCGGCGAGCTCACGCGGCGAGAACGGCTTCGTCACGTAGTCATCGGCCCCGAGTTCGAGTCCGACGATCCGGTCGGCTTCCTCGCCCCGGGCCGTCAGCAGGATCACAGGAAGCTCGGAGCGCGCACGTATCCAGCGGCAGAGCTCGAGGCCGTCGGTCCCCGGCAGCATCACGTCGAGCACGACGAGATCGGGCGACTGCTGTTCGAGCATCTCTCTCGCCCGGTCGCCGTGGTCTGCTTCGAGCGTCGTGTGCCCCTCGCGCTGGAGGTAGCGCACGACGACCTCTCGCACGATCGGCTCGTCGTCGACGACAAGAACAGTGGCCATGTCGCTCATTGTGGCGATATGTGCATTACGTGGAGGTGAATTCGAGTCACCGGCCGGGAGGACGCTTCACCCTCCCGGCCGACCGATCCCTTTCAGCCAACTGCGACCGTCGGACAGTTGGAGACGAAGCCGGCGGCCTTGAGCCCGCCCAGGCTCGCGTTGGCCGGCCCCGCACCACCGCTGCCGAGGGCGCCTGCCCGTACGAGGCTCACGATCTGGGCTGCCGAGGTGACGCGTTTCCGCTGCCCCGCGTCGATCGCAGCCTGAGACCACACGGCAGGATGGACGTCCCAGATCGGGCTGTAGGTCGCGCCGGGGAAGGACTGCTGGATGTTCAGCGGGCTCCCCTCCCCGAGCACGGCCGACTGGAGGCCCTGCCGCTGCGGGTCATCGACGCCGCGGATGCCGTTGACGATCGGCACGATCGCCGAGCGGGACGACGATCGGGCGTTGGACCCGAGCCCCGG
>JANOUB010000004.1:0-1865 GCA_031416615.1 Thermoleophilia bacterium | reverse complement strand
CCGGTAGGCCGTGGGCGGGTACGTCCTCAAGCGCATTCTCGTCACGATCCCGACGCTGATCGGGATCTCGGTCTTGATCTTCATGATGGTGCGCCTGCTCCCCGGTGACATCGTCGACGTCCTCCTGGGGGCCGACGTCGGCGCCGACCCGGCGCTGAAGGAGCAGGCGCGCGAGCAGCTCGGCCTCAACGGCTCGTACCCGGAGCAGTACTGGCGTTGGATCAGCGGCATCGTCCAGGGCGACTTCGGCTTCTCGCTCCGGAACCAGCAGCCGGTCTCCGAGGTCCTGCTCAATGCCCTGCCCATCACCTTCGAGCTGGTCTTCCTCGGCCTGCTGATCGCCGTGGTCATCGGCCTCCCGCTCGGCGTCCTCTCGGCTGTGAAGCGCGACAGCAGGCACGACTACGCGGCGCGCATCGGCGGCCTGATCGGCGTCAGCATCCCGAACTTCTGGCTCGCGACGCTCCTCCTCCTCTTCACGTCACGGGTGTTCGGTTGGGTGCCGCCGCTCACGTACGTCCCCATCTACGAGGACCCGATCGCGAACCTGAGCCAGTTCATCCTGCCCGCGACCGCGATCTCGGTCTTCACGCTCGCGATCGTGATGCGGATGGTCCGCGCGACCATGCTCGAGGTGCTCGGACAGGACTACGTTCGCACCGCGCGGGCGAAGGGCGTGAAGCAAAAAGTCGTCATCTCGCGGCACGCGCTCCGGAACGCGCTCATCCCCGTCGTCACCGTCGTCGGGTTCGAGGTCGGGATCCTGATGGGCGGCTCGGCGATCGTCGAGATCATCTTCGGCCTCCCGGGCCTCGGTAATACGCTGCTCAACGCGATCTTCAACCGGGATTACCCGGTCGTGCAGGGTGCGACGATGCTGCTCGCGTTCATCTTCATCTCCGCCAACCTGCTCGTCGATCTCATCTACGGCGTGCTCGACCCGAGGATCTCCCAGGAATGAGCAACTTCCCAAACTACGAGGGGCCCATACTCGCGCCGGAGGGACCGAGCGAGATCGGAAAGGACGCGTGGGTCTATGCGCCTGCACGGAGGCCCGCCCGCTTCGCGAAGTGGCGGAACCCGATCGGCATCACAGGGGCTGTGATCGTGGGCTTCAACGTCTTCGTCGCCGCCTTCGGCCGCTTCATCTGGACGATCGACCCTGACGAGCTCGTTGCGATCCGGCTTCAGCCTCCGAGCTGGGCCCATCCGATGGGAACGGACGAGCTCGGCCGTGACACCCTGGCCCGCATCATCCACGGGGCTCAGGTGTCGCTCCAGGTCGGAATGATCTCGGTAAGTATCGCCTTCGTGATCGGGGTTACGCTCGGGTTGCTCTCGGGGTTCTTCGGAGGCTGGCTCGACAGCCTGCTGATGCGATTCGTCGACCTCATGTTCGCGCTGCCCGGGCTCGTGCTCGCGATTGTGATCGCTGGGATGCTCGGGCCGAACCGGCGGAACGCGATGATCGCGATCGGCATCGTGATCGCGCCCGCGTTCGCGCGGGTCGTGCGCGGCGCCGTCCTCGAGGTGATGGGCTTCCCGTTCGTCGAGTCGTCCCGCGCGCTCGGCGCCTCCCACAGCCGAATCATGGTGCGCCACGTGTTCCCCAACATTGCGGCGCCGCTGATCGTGCTCGTCACCGTCTATCTGTCGACAGCGATCCTCAGCGAGGCTGCACTGAGCTTCCTCGGTCTCGGCACGCAGCCCCCGGAAGCGTCCTGGGGCGGCATGCTCAACAGCGCCCGCTCCTACCTCGACATCGACCCGTGGTTGTCCATCTTCCCCGGGCTCGCGATCATGATCGTCGTGCTCGGCTTCAACTTCCTCGGCGACGGCCTGCGCGACATCCTCGATCCGCGTCT
>JANOUB010000003.1:0-1848 GCA_031416615.1 Thermoleophilia bacterium | reverse complement strand
GAACCGGCTCGCGAACGCCGACCATGCGAACCTCGTGAGGACAGCCCGGGCGGCCCAGCGGCAGCTCGAGGCGGTGCGGCGGCTCCGCGCCTCCGGCGAGCTCGAGACGTTGCCGGAGCGGCTGCGGGAGGCAGCAGCGCTCCGCCATCGCCACCCGGCGATGTCGTTGCGCGAACTCGCGGAGCGGGCGAGCCCACCCGCGACGAAGGCGGGCATGCAGCGGCGCCTGGCGAAGGTGGTTGCGATCGCGGAAGCGTGACCATCCGGCGCCCTGCGCTAGTACCGGAGGGGCGCGAACGAGTCGCTGCCGCCGGTCGGCGCCGGTAAGCCCACGGTCTTCATGGAGAGGCGTTGCTCGCCGGGCCGCCAGACGGCGACGATGTCTTTCCCGTCTCGTTGTTGGGCGAGTAGGACGAGTCGGCCGTCGTCTGTCCAGCTCATGCTGGTGAATTTCAGCCCCACGAGTGCCGGCATGCCGGGCAGCTGCGTCAGTTTCCCGGTCTCGGTGTCGAGCAGCCACACGTCAAGGGCCTGCCCTCCGGGCCAGGCTGGATCTGCAAACGCGAGCGCGATATGACGGCCCCGCGGGTCGACCGTAGGCTCGTCGCCCCACCTGAGGATGCTGGGCCACGGTAGCCGCCGCTGCGTACCGGTTACTGCGTCGAGTAGCGTGAACTGCTTGCTCGGCCCGGCAAGCAAGAGCTTATCTCCCGCTGCCGCGAGGATGCCCCAGCGTGTCTCGAGTTTCGTGCGCCCTGTGAGAGGGTCGACAAGGCGGGTGCGGCGGACGACCAGTCCCAACGAGCTCCCGGGCGGATCGCTCGTCGAGGCGCATGGAAACGGCCGCGCGGCGCGGAGCTTCCGTCCGTCAAGCCCGACCTGTCGGAGCGTGCAGTGGGATCGGTCGATGAAGCTCTGGACCCACACGGCTCGGCCGTCCCCGGCGGGCGTCACATAGGTCCCGAACCCGAGGAAGGACACCCGCGTCCCTTGGCCTCGGACGGCGTAGAGGCTCGCCCGGGGCCAGGAGGATTGCGCCACGACAACGGCTGCTCGGCCCCCGACCCCAACGACCCACAGGAGCCCACGCTTCATTGCCGGCACACCGGGGACGGTCGTGACGCGTCCTGTGTCCACGTCAAGCAGGAGTGGCGGGTTGCCTGCCACCACCAGACGCAGGCCTGTCGCGCCAACAAGCGGAGACCCGCGCAGCGGCTGCGGTTGGCGAGGGCGCTGAAGCTCCAGCACCGCGCTCGCCGCGACGGCCCCGTGGGAGAGTAGCCCCACGGCAGGACCAGCAGCCGCCACGAGCGAGAGCGCCGCGACCGCAACCGTCGATTTCCCGAGACGGGCGACGCGACCGAACCGGTGACAACTACGCACCTTCTGCCTCCTGAGCTGGCGGGAGAGGACTCTAGCTCTAACGAGACCTACACCGGCCAGCCGCGCGGCGTTCCTCGGGCACCGACGGTCCGCGGTCGGTGGTTCTGCACCCGGAGGCAGGCACGCAGGTCGGCCGTTGCAGTGATCTGCGTGCGATCGCGGGATCCACGGTCGAGGCTTCGCCTGGCTGACACCAGGCGGCGCCTCGCTCCTCCGGCGGCTTCGACGGTGCGGCAAGAGCGACCTGCGGCTCGGTACCGGTCGAAAGAGGCCGGCGGGCCGGCCCCTTCAGGATCACGCGAAGCGTGCAGAAGGGGATGCTGGAGGGGAGTCCGCGATACGCTCTTCCATCGCGGACTCCCTCCAGCAAAGGCGGGCTGGGGGAGAAGCTCCGAGGACGATCTCCTCCCCCAACCTCCGCGCTCCTCCAAGGACGGCGAACGGGGTCTGGATTCACCGTCCGGG
>JANOUB010000002.1:0-2888 GCA_031416615.1 Thermoleophilia bacterium | reverse complement strand
TCGCAGGCTCCGGTTTCTCCGGGCCGGTCAGCATGGAGATCGAGTTCACCGACTACGAGTACCCGCCCTGGGACGCGTGCGTCGAGGCTGCCCGCCGCGGCAAGGCGTACTGGGACTCGCTCGACGTGGCACCGTCGTAGCGGCGCGCGCCCGGCGGCGAGGAGACGCTCGAGGGGTTCGCGCTCGCTGATCCGAGATCTTGCGGGAGGTTGCCTGGCCCGCGGGCCTCTTTGTTTGATTCCTCCGAAAAGTCGTGGCAGCTCTGTCAAACCGGCTTGTGAAGAGGTATCCCCAAGATAGAGATACCTCTTCACAAAAGAGGTATCTACATTGACATTGCTTCGTGCACCCGGACGCTGTTAATCATCGGGCATCCTTCGAGAAACTTCTCGGCCTCATCGAGGCTTTCGGCGTTGACGATCGAGTAGCCGACCGCCGGTTCCATTTCCGGCGTCAATTCCTTCGTCCCAGTCGGAGTGACTTCTCTGCCGCCGCCGAACGGATTGCCGGTATCGACGAACCTGTCTCCCATCGCGGCGAACCAGCCGCTCCAGGCGTCCATGGTCTCCTGGGTAGGCTCGCCCCACCCGTAGTACAGATATACGAACTTCTTCATCTTTCCTCCCGCGCCTTGGTCGTTTGCCTACCCAAATACTTGGCGTAGTTCTCCAGGGTCTCGTCCTCGTTCCCCCAGTAGGTCTGGTATTGCATTAGCCACTCCTGAAGGCCGCGTAGTGACTTGCGATTCAGGGTCAGAAAGTTGGTTCGCCCGATCTTCCTCCTGACTACCATGTCCGCGTTCTCGAGTACCTTGATGTGCTTGTGAATTGCAGGGAGGGAAAGGCCTCGCATCGACGCCAGCTGACTTATCGAGCAAGGCTGCAAACCCAGGACGTAGATGATCTCCCTCCGGTGTTGGTTGGCGAGAGCCTCGAAGACCTTGTCGAGATCGCGCAGGGGTCGAGTCTCAGCCATTATAGATAACTTCTGAGTTAACTATAACGGGACGATTGTTCCCTGTCAACAGGCGACCGGGAGACCTCGCGGCGAGCGCCGCCAGTAGGCTGGCGTCCATGACCCGCGACAACAGCATCGTCGTCGAGAAGCTGGTGCGGGAGTTCAAGAAGGGGCCGCGGGCCGTCGACGGCATCGACCTCCACGTCAGCCCAGGGGAGATCTACGGCTTCCTCGGCCCGAACGGGGCGGGCAAGTCGACGACCGTCCTGATGTTGACGACGCTGCTGCCGCCGACCGCCGGCTCGGCTCGCGTGGGTGGCTACGACGTCCGCACGGAAGGGCCGAGGGTGCGCTCGGTGATCGGCGCTGCGTTGCAGGAGGCCGCTCTCGACCCCTTGCTGACAGGACGTGACCACCTGAAGCTGCAGACGATGTTGCAGGCGATCCCGAAGGCCGAGCGCAAGCCGCGGCAGAACGAGCTGCTCGACCGGTTCGGGCTCACCGACGCCGCCGACCGCAAGGTCCGTGGCTACTCCGGCGGCATGAAGCGCCGCCTCGACCTCGCGCTTGCGCTCGTCCACCGGCCCAGCATCCTGTTCCTCGACGAGCCGACCACGGGACTCGATCCGCAGAGCCGCACTGCCCTGTGGGCCGAAGTGGCCCGGCTTGCGCGTGAGGACAACGTGACGGTGTTCCTGACGACGCAGTACCTCGAGGAGGCTGACGTGCTCGCCGACCGGGTCGGGATCATCGACCACGGCAAGATCGTCGCCGAAGGCACCCCCGCGTTGTTGAAGGCGGAGATCGGACGCCCCAGCATTCACGTGATCCCGTGCCGTGAGGAAGACAGGCCTCGGATCGCGCAGCTGCTGGCGCGCTTCGGCGAGCCACTCGGGGAGGCACGCGACCTGGCCGTCCGCCTGCGCGACGGTGTCGGTCTTGCCGACGTGATCCGCGTCATGGACACGGACGGCGTCGTCGTCGACGACGTCGAGCTGCGCGCCCCGACGCTCGACGACGTCTTCCTGGCGAAGACCGGACGGACGCTCGAGGGTGCCGCAGCCGCCGCAGCCGGAGAGGATGGGGCAACGGCACAGTGAGCGCTTTACCGACGCAGATCGGCGCCCTCGCGAAGCGCTCGATCATGCGCACCGCACGCCAGCCCGCGAGCGCGATCCCGCCGCTCGTCTTCCCCGTGGCGCTCCTGCTCGTGAACGCGGGCGGCCTCGAGGCCTCGACGCTGCTGCCGGGGTTCCCGACCGACTCGTTCCTCGCTTTCGCGCTCGCGGTGCCGTTCATCCAGGGCGCCCTGTTCGCGACGATGAACGCCGGCACGGACCTCGCACGCGACATCCAGACCGGGTTTTTCTCGCGGCTCTCACTGACGCCTGTGCGCGGTTCGGCTCTGCTTGCCGGCCAGCTCACGGGCATCGTCGTGCTCGGTGTGCTGCAGGCGGTGTTCTACATCTCCGTCGGCCTGCTGCTCGGCGTCCGGTTTGCCGCGGGGCCGGCGGGGATCGCGCTGCTACTCG
This sequence comes from Thermoleophilia bacterium, assembly GCA_031416615.1. GTDB lineage: Bacteria > Actinomycetota > Thermoleophilia > Gaiellales > Gaiellaceae > Gaiella. Next base: position 399 of record JANOUB010000002.1, on the reverse strand, counting down.
TTTACACGGCGCTCGTCGCTGTCGGTTTCGGCGCGTTCGGTCTGTTCCTGGCGCTGCGCACCGGCTCGGGCGAGTCGATCCAGGGGCTCTTCCCCGTGCTCTTCGTGTTCCTCTTCATCTCCTCGATGAACACGCCGCGCAGCCTGATCGCCGTCGACTGGTTCCGTTTTCTCGCGACGGTCAACCCGGTCTCCTACCTGATCGAGTGCGTCCGCAGCCTCATCATCACGGGCTGGGATGCGAGGGCGCTCGCACTCGGCTTCGGCTTTGCGACAGTGGTGGCCGTCGTCTCGCTCGTGGCGGCGAGTTGGGCCCTCGGGCAGAGGATGGAACGAACATGAGACTCTGGCCCGTTGCCTCCGGTGTCGCGTGGCGGACGTTGAAGAACGTGATCACAAC
>JANOUB010000001.1:0-1564 GCA_031416615.1 Thermoleophilia bacterium | reverse complement strand
TCTCGCTCGCCTCGTCGGAGAAGCAGGCGACCGAGATCGAGCGCTTCTACCGCGCCGTCGGAGGCGACCTCGAGGGCCGCCTCGAGCTCCGGGACAGAACGGTCTACCTCTGGCGGTTCAGATCGTCGCCGACGCAGCGGCAGGCGATGTATGACTGCCAGCACTGACGCGGGTCACCGAGCGCGCCGATGCCGTCTTGGCCGGGCGGAGGGTGGTCGTCGGCAGTCAGCCGTCCCACCATAATCGGAACAGTATTAAACAAAACAACTCATTAGGGATGTTTTATTTTTAGCTCTTATGTACGCCGCGACGCGGCAGTCGGCGGCGCGGGAACTCGAGCTCTTCCAGGAGGTCGTCGCAGCCTCCTCGACCGAGACCGCCGCGCTCGCCGGGCAGGGCCCGATCGGCTCCTGGGAAGCCGCTTTGACGCTCCTCGCCGGCGAAGCGACGCGGCGCAAGCCCGTGATCGTGGTGATCGACGAGTTCCCGGACCTGATCGGCTCTGAGCCCGCGATTGAAGCGAGCCTGCAGGCGGCCTGGCGGCGACTCGAGCGGCAGCCGCTTCTGGTCGTCCTGGTCGGCTCGGACATCTCGATGATGGAGGCGCTGAGCACCTACGGGCGCCCGCTCTACGGCCGTCTACGGGAACTCGTCGTTCCCCCGTTCTCCCCCGCCGAGACGGCCGACCAGATCGGCCTCGCGCCGGCAGAAGCCCTCGACGCCCATCTCGTTCTCGGTGGCATGCCGCGTCTCGCCGCTCTGTGGAGGCAAGGAGACGACCTCTGGAGCTTCCTTGCCCGCCAGCTCGATGATGCCACCTCGCCGCTGATCGTCCTCGGCGAGCGCTCGCTCAACGCCGAGTTCCCGGCCGATCTGAAGGCTCGGGACGTGCTCTCGGCGATCGGCGCGGGGGCACGCGCCTACAGCGCCATCCTGCACCGAGCCGGTGTCAAACAGACGCAGCTCAATCACAGTCTCGAGACGCTGGTGGCGAAGCGCGTCGTCGACAAGCTCGTCCCCTACTGCGCCCGGGCGGGCGCGAGCAGGAACACCCGCTATCTCGTGCACGACCCCTATCTGCGATTCTGGCTTCGGTTTCTCGGGCCGGGCATCGAGCTTGCCGCGCGCGGGCGGGGCAGCATCGTGGTCGACCGCATCCGCGAGTCGTGGACGAGCTACCGGGGGGCTGCGATCGAGCCGATCGTTCGTGCCTCGCTCGAACGGATCCTCCCCGACCCCCGCCTCGGAGCCGCACGGTTCGTCGGCGGCTACTGGACACGCGATCACCGGGTCGAGGTCGATCTCGTCGGCGGAGCCGACAGGGATCGAGCGGACCCGGTGGAGTTCGTCGGCTCGATCAAGTGGCGGGAGGCTGCGAGCTTCGACCGTGCCGACGTGGCCCGCCTGATCGGGCACCGTGACCGTGTGCCGGGCGGTACCGAGCGCTCGATCCTCGTTGGCGTGTCTCGGAGCGGCTTCGAGACCGGCGACCTCGATGTCGCGCTCGAGCCGTCAGACATCCTCGACGCGTGGCGCTGAAGCGCTCGGCCGAGGGCAATTCGCA